>NZ_LZJE01000156.1:0-26248 GCF_001666865.1 Mycobacterium sp. E136 | reverse complement strand
CGAACCGCGGGGGTACTGCGCTGGGGTGGATCGCGCCGTCGAGACCGTTGAGCGCGCGCTGGAGAAGCACGGCGCCCCGGTTTACGTGCGTCACGAGATAGTGCACAACCGGCACGTCGTCGAGACGCTGGCCAAGGCGGGCGCCGTCTTCGTCGACGAGACCGACGAGGTGCCCGAGGGCGCGATCGTGGTGTTCTCCGCCCACGGCGTCGCCCCGACCGTGCACCAGACCGCCAAGGAGCGCGACCTCAAGGTCATCGACGCGACGTGCCCGCTGGTCACAAAGGTCCACAACGAGGCCAAGCGGTTCGCCAGGGACGATTACGACATCCTGTTGATCGGCCACGAGGGCCACGAGGAGGTCGTCGGCACCGC
This sequence comes from Mycobacterium sp. E136, assembly GCF_001666865.1. Taxonomy (NCBI): domain Bacteria; kingdom Bacillati; phylum Actinomycetota; class Actinomycetes; order Mycobacteriales; family Mycobacteriaceae; genus Mycobacterium; species Mycobacterium sp. E136. The sequence goes on along the minus strand of NZ_LZJE01000156.1, from coordinate 25,873 downwards.
CGGTGAGGCCCCCGACCACGTGCAGCTCGTCGACGGGCCGGACTCCGTCGACATCGTCACCGTGCGCGACGAGAGCAAGGTGATCTGGCTGTCGCAGACCACGCTCAGCGTCGACGAGACCATGGAGACGGTGCGCCGGCTGCGGGAGAAGTTCCCGACGCTGCAGGACCCGCCGAGCGACGACATCTGTTACGCCACCCAGAACCGCCAGGTCGCGGTCAAGGCGATGGCACCCGAATGCGAGCTGGTGATCGTCGTCGGTTCGCGCAACTCGTCGAACTCCGTGCGCCTGGTCGAGGTCGCGCTGGGCGCCGGGTCCGACGCGGCCCACCTGGTCGACTACGCCGACGACATCGACCCCGCATGGCTCGACGGCGTGACGACCGTCGGCGTCACCTCCGGCGCCTCGGTGCCTGAGATCCTGGTGCGCGGCGTGTTGGAGCGGTTGGCCGACTATGGCTACGAGACCGTACAGCCGGTGACGACGGCCAACGAGACGCTCGTGTTCGCGTTGCCAAGGGAGATCCGCCCCGCGCGCGCGTAACGTCATCGAGCGTGCACTCACCGCGAAAATCGTTGGTAAATCTCGCAGTATCCGCACGCGCGCTGTTGGTGGTGGCGCTGATCCTGGCCGCCGCGGGTTGTTCGAACGCCGAAAACCGCCTGAACAACGCGGTGCGGGCGTTCGCTGATGCGTTGTCGAAGGGTGACGCCACCGCCGCCGCGGCCGTCACGACCGATTCGGCCGCCGCGGCGGAGACGCTGACCAAGCTCTTCGAAAGCCTCGGCACCGATGTGCAGGTCCAGGTGGCGTCGGTGCAGCACAACGACGACGGGCCGTCGACCTTCGGCCTCGACACCACCTGGAAGTTCCGCGACGGAGCGAGCGAGTGGGCCTATACGACGAACGGCACCGCAACCGCCTCGGGCGACGACGTCAAGATCGCCTGGGCGCCGGCGACCGTCGCTCCCGGTCTCGACGAGGGACCGCTGTCCTACAGCACGCTCACCCCCGAACCGGCCGCACGGGTTCTGGACCGCACCGGCGCAGAGTTGTTGACCAGCACGTCGTGCTGGTCAACCTTTCGCCCGGTGCGGACGTGAACGCCGTTGCCGCGCTTGTCAACCCGGTCGCGCCGGGGATCACCGGCGAGTCGCTGCGCGCGGACCTCGACGCGGCGGGCGGTAAACCGGTCACCGCGGTCACGCTGCGCCAGGGAGACCTCGCGCCGATCGAAGCGCAGCTGTCCGCGCTGCCGAACGTCACGCTCGCGCCGCAGACGCGGCTGCTGGCGACCGACAAGACGCTCACGTCGCCGACCCTGGCCGGGCTGACCGAACTATGGCAACAGCGCACCGATCAGGCCGCCGGATGGGCGGTCAGCGCGCAGACGCGTACGGGACCGCGGAGGGTGGGCGGCCAGGACGCCAAGCCCGTCGGCGACATCGCCAGCACACTCGACATCGCGATGCTGAGGGCCGCCGAAGAAGCGCTCGCGCCATTGCCCACGCCTGCGGCGCTGGTGGCGATGCAGCCGTCCACCGGAAACCTGCTGGCCGTCGCACAGAACGCGCCCGCCGACGCGCAGGGGCCGATCGCGCTGACGGGCCTCTATCCGCCCGGTTCGACGTTCAAGACGGTGACCGTGTCGGCCGCGCTGCAGGCCGGCCAGGTCACCCCCGACAGCATCGTCGCCTGTCCCGCGACCGAGAACATCGAGGGCAGGCAGATCCCCAACGACGAGAACTTCGACCTCGGCGACGTACCGCTGCACACCGCGTTCGCCCGTTCCTGCAACACCACCATGGGCCGGCTGGCGGTGAACCTGCCGCCGGACGCGCTGACCAAGGCGGCCGCGCAACTCGGCCTCGGCATCGACTACACCGCCCCCGGGATGACGACCGTCACCGGCTCGGTGCCGGAGGCCGGCACGGTGGCTCTGCGCGTGGAAGAGGGGATCGGCCAGGGCCAGGTCACCGCGTCGCCCTTCGGAATGGCGCTGGTGGCCGCCGCTCTCGCGCGCGGTTCGGCACCGGCGCCGGCGATCGTCGAGGGGCAGCCCGGCAAGCCCGACCGCGCGCCCGATCCGGTGCCTGCGGCGGTTGCCGAGCAGGTCCGGTCGATGATGCGCGAAACCGTCACCGGCGGAACCGCCCAGCAGCTGCAGGACATCCCCGGCATGCTCGGCAAGACCGGCACCGCCGAGTACATCGACGACACTCACGCCCACGGCTGGTTCGTCGGCATCGACGGCGATCTGGCGCTGGCGGTGTTCATCAGCGACGCCGGCAGCTCCGCTCCGGCGGTGGACGCCGCGGGCCGCTTCCTGCGTGCCGGAGGCTAGATGTCGTACTCCCAGGAGTCGGCCTCGTAGCCGCGGGGTGCGCTGCGGCGGGTGCGGTACTCCGCGCGGTCGCCGGCCTCCTCGCCGCGGTAACGCACACGGGAGATCGGGTGATGGGTCCCGTTGCCGTTCGTGGCGCCGTTGCGGCCGTGCGGCTCACGAGGTTCGTAGTTGTCGAAGCGGCGCCGACGCTCCGGGCGGTCGGCGGCCCGGTCGAAACCCCTGCGGTCGTAGCCCGCGCGGCGTTCGGACGGGGGAGGACCGGGCTGACGCGGGTTGGGTGTGCGAGGCCGGCGACGGGGTTCGGGCGCGCCGGACGGGTCGGCGTGTCGGCCGGAGCGAGCGCGCCGCGGACGCTCGACGAGCGGGTCGATCGGCTCGACGTCGGGCGGCCGGACGTGGCGGGACCGCGACGTCGTCGTGCGCCTCGGCCGGCCGCTGCGATCCGCGGCTGGCCTGCCGGCGCGCGACGCCGCCCTGTCGGTCCTGTCGGTTCTGGCGGTCCGGCCTGCGCCCTGGGGACGCCTGCGGCGCGGCGGGGCGACAACCTCGTCGTCCTCGTCACTTCGGCGCGAGGCGATCAGCGATTTGACCTTCGTCACAATCGCCGTCGCCGCGGCGGACGCCGCCGTGGCGAGCGCAGGTTTCGGCGTCTCGGAGTCCTCGCCGGCGGACGGGGACGCGCGACGGGTCGACATCCCGACGTACCAGCGGCACATCCCGATCAGCAGCACGGCCGCCGAGGTGAAGAACATCAGGGGAAAGCGCTCGATCAGCGGATAGCCGCAGTTGATGGCCAGATCCTTCACGCCGGTGAACTGGCCGCCGGTGAACAGGAAGTAGGCCCCCGGCACGCTGACGAACAACAGCAGCGGCGGCTGGATGACCGCGGTGAACACCGCTTGCTGCCGGACCGCCAGTACGGCGGCGAGGCAGCCGAGGACATAGAACGCGGCGAACACCGAGCTGAGTTCCCTGCTGCCCGATCCGGCGTCGAACGCGAACCCGACCGTTGTCAGGGTGACCGCGATCAGCACTCCACCCCACCCGGGCACACCGGGAAAGTTGGGATGCGCGGAGCGGTGGTCGGCGACGACGGCCGACCGTGCGCGCTGTGCTGACACAGGTAGACCGTACCGGCTCTGGCTCCGTGTGGCTGTCAGCGCGGTTCTGGCGTGCCCGTCTCGGTCTCCTAGACTCTGGACCCTGTGAGCTTGAACCTGGGAATCGTCGGCCTGCCGAACGTCGGGAAATCGACGCTGTTCAACGCGTTGACGCGCAACGACGTCCTCGCGGCCAATTACCCGTTCGCCACGATCGAACCCAACGAGGGTGTCGTTCCGCTGCCCGATCCGCGATTGGCCGAGCTCGCCAAGATGTTCGGGTCGGAAAAGATCGTTCATGCGCCGGTCACCTTCGTTGATATCGCCGGGATCGTCAAGGGCGCCTCCGAAGGCGCGGGATTGGGCAACAAGTTCCTCGCCAACATCCGCGAGAGCGATGCGATCTGCCAAGTGGTGCGGGTGTTCAGCGACGACGATGTGGCGCACGTCGACGGCCGCATCGACCCGAAGTCCGACATCGAGGTCATCGAGACGGAGTTGATCCTCGCGGACATGCAGACGCTCGAAAAGGCGCTTCCGCGACTGGAGAAGGAAGCCAGGACGCACAAGGAACGCCGACCGGCGCACGAAGCCGCCGTGGCTGCACAGGAGGTTCTCAACGGCGGGACGACGTTGTTCGCGGCGGGCGTCGACGCATCACCGCTGCGGGAGCTGAACCTGCTGACGACGAAACCGTTCCTGTACGTGTTCAACGCCGATGAGGCGGTGCTGACCGACGAGGTGCGCAAAAACGAGCTGCGCGAGCTGGTGGCGCCCGCCGACGCCGTCTTCCTGGACGCGAAGATCGAGGCCGAGCTGCAGGAGCTCGACGATGAGTCGGCCGCCGAGCTGCTCGAGTCGATCGGCCAGACCGAACGTGGACTGGATGCGTTGGCGCGGGCGGGTTTTCACACGCTGAAGTTGCAGACGTTTCTCACCGCGGGGCCGAAAGAGTCCCGCGCGTGGACGATTCACCAGGGCGACACCGCGCCGAAGGCGGCCGGCGTCATCCACACCGACTTCGAGAAGGGCTTCATCAAGGCCGAGATCGTCTCCTACGACGACCTGATCGAGGCCGGGTCGATGGCCGCGGCGAAGGCGGCGGGCAAGGTGCGGATGGAGGGCAAGGACTACGTCATGGCCGACGGCGACGTCGTCGAATTCCGCTTCAACGTCTAGGTGAATCGCTTCAGTTGATGATTTCCCCGCGTTCGTCGGCAGGGATCTTCGCGAGTCGTTCGCGCCACGTTTGAAGCTCCTCGGGAGACAGCCGCGTCCAGTCGTGGACTTCCTCGATGACGCGCAGTGGCTCGCGGCTGCGGTACGAGCGGGTCGGATTGCCCGGGAACTTCTTGTCGGTGACGTTCGGATCGTCCTCGAACTCACCGGTCGGTTCGACGAGGTACACCCGCGGCGTGCCGTCGCCTGCCGCGAGCTCGGCCGCCAACCCCGCACCGTCGCGTAGCGCCGTGAAATAGATGTGGTTCATCAGGATCTCGGGCCGGTAGTTCGACGGAAAGCCCGCGGTGAGCAGGTCGCCCGGCTTCAGGTCGGCCTTCGTCCCGTGGTAGAACGGCCCCTTCTCCAACGCGGCGTTCATGTCTCGAGGCTACGTCCCGCCGTCTGAGTTCCTTCGAGGCGATGTGTCGGTGTGCGGGTTTAGCGTGCAGGCGTGAAGCTTCTGTCGATCCGCATCATCACCTCCGACGTGAGGCGTCTCGTGTCGTTCTACGAGACGGTCACCGGTGTCGAGGCGCAATGGGCCAACGAACTGTTTGCCGAGATCGCCACCCCGGTCGGCGCGCTGGCCATCGGTAGTGACAAGACCGTGCCGCTGTTCGGCGCCGGATCGGCCAAGCCGGCGGCGAACCTCAGCGCGATCGTCGAGTTCATCGTCGATGACGTGGACGCCGAATACGACCGTCTCCGTGGATTTTTGGAGGACGTCGTCACCGAACCGACCACAATGCCGTGGGGCAACCGGGCACTCCTGTTCCGCGATCCCGATGGCAACCTCGTCAATTTGTTCACCCCGGTCAGCGACGAAGCCCAGGCCAAATTCAACCGGTGACGTCGCTCCCGCGGATTCTTCCGGCACAAACTGCTACGGGCTGGTTCGGCGGCACCTCACGGGATAGTGTCGAAACCATGGCCGGTGAAGAAGCCGCCGACGCCGGAAGCGCTGCTGAATCGGACAAGCGTGAAGAACGCCTGGCGCAGCGTGAGGAGAAACTCGCGCGCCGCGAACACATTGCTGACGAACGAGATCGAATTGCTGACGAGCGAGAGCGCCTCGCGGATCAACGCGAGGACGCAGCCGACGGCCGAGAGCGCCTCGCCGACGAGCGCGAAGGTGCGACGGTGCAGCGCGAGCGCGAGCGGCTCCATCGCCTGGAGAACCGGGCCGAGCGCGCGGAGGCCTCACGACGCCGCGATAGCGCCGAGATCGAGCGTGAAGTGGCCGAGGTCCAGCGCGAGATCGAGAAAACGCAATGGCTCGCGGATCCGCCGAAAGATGCGTGAGCGCGACCTGTCGGCCGTCTACGGTGAATACCTGCGGTGCCTGAACGAACGACGGTGGTCCGACCTCGGCGTCTTCGTAGCAGACCGGTTGTCCTACAACGGAAAACACATGGCGCTCGCCGATTACCGCGCTTTGCTGGAGGCGGACACCGCCGCGACACCGGATCTGCTGTACGACCCCGAAATCCTCCTGGCCGACGACCAGTTCGTCGCCTGCCGTCTCTCCTTCCGTTGCACTCCGCGGCACACGTTCCTCGGGATCGAGCCGACGGGAAGGCCGGTTTCTTTCGCAGAACACGTGTTCTACCGCTTCGAAGCGCAGCGGATCGTCGAGGTGTGGTCATTGATCGACAAGGACGCCGTTCACGAGCAGATGCTGCGAAAGGCCTAGCGGCTAAGGGGCTAAATTCGACTTCATGTCCGAAGACTGGCGCGTAGACCGGGTCGACGAAATCCGGTCGTTGATCAAACAAGCCGAACCCGACGTCGCCGAGGAGATCAAATGGCGTAAACCGTCGAACCCCGATGGTGTGCCTGCATTCTCGCTGGACGGGCTCATCTGCACCCTCGAGATGTACAAGGGCAAGGTCAAGGTGAACTTCGCCAAGGGCTCGTCGGTCGCCGACCCGAACAACTTGTTCAACGCGAGCCTGCACGCACCGGTGGGGCGCTCGATCGATCTGCAGGAAGACGACGAGTTGGATCCCGAGAAGTTCAAGGCGCTGATCAACACGGCGGTCGAGGTCAACCGCAGCAACAAGGCGGCCAAACGCCGCAAATGAGGCGTCCCGTGCGTCTGTGCGGCACTCTCGAGTAAGGCGAACACCCTGCCGGGAGTCACCTAGCAGGCCAGGCGGACGCTACCGCGTTGACGGCCGGTCACGGCGCAGGGATGGCAATCCGCACCGAACCGTCGCACATCTGCACGGTCGGACCGGCGACCCGCACCGAACCGTCGCATAGCCGCGTCTGCGGGGAGTGCACCCAGCCGTCTCCGGGAACCGCGGGATCTGCGTACTCGATCCTCCACTGCGGATGCGGTGACGGCGTAGCGCCTGCAGATCCTGCGGCCAGTCCCGACGCGAGAGCGACGGCACCCGCCAACGTCGCCCCGACCAACGTCTTCTTCAGCCTGTTCGTCGTCATTTTCGCCTGGTTCCTTCCGCGAAGGCGTCGCGCTGCGTCGCGTCGCCGATGCGGCAAGTACAAGGTGTGAGACGCGCTACCGATCCCAAGAAACGTGGCCGGCGGAATCGGGTTCAATGTTTGTCGATGGCACGCACAGATACCGCGTCGAAGGTGGTCAAGGCTCCGCTGAGCCGTGTCTTCGAAGCGCTCGTCGACCCCGAGGCGCTCGCCGAGTGGCTGCCTCCGGCCGGAATGACCGGTCGGTTCGAACACTTCGACGCCCGCCCCGGCGGCTCGTACCGGATGATCCTGACGTACGTCGACCCGCCCGCGCACGGGCCCAAGAGCGACGCCGACTCCGATGTCGTCGAGGCTCGCTTCGTCGAGATAGAACCCGACGATCGAGTCGTCCAAACCGTCGAGTTCGACTCGGCCGACGCGTCTTTCGGCGGCACGATGACCATGACGTGGACGGTGACGCGAGTCGACGGCGGTACGCGCGTGGAACTGCGCGCCGACGACGTGCCTTTCGGGATCTCGGCGGCCGACCATGCGGACGGGATGAACTCCTCACTGGACAACCTGGCCGCCTACCTCGCCAAGCGACAGATCGTGTTCCGCGCCGAGTAAGACGGTCAAGCGATGCACGCACGATGCATTTGCCCGAGCTAGGGGGTGGGCAAAGTGCCCACGGGTCGAATAGCTCCAGACACAAAAGGAGCAATAGAAATGCAGAAGACAGTGGCCGTCGGCGCAATGACGCTCAGCTTGCTGTTCGGCGGCGCCGGTGTGGCGAACGCGACCGACCTGATGGTGCCCGCAACGACCACCACAACGGTCGCTCAGCAGGATGTCGAGCACGAGCAGGAGAGCGACAACACGGGCCTGTGGGGGCTCGCGGGGCTCCTCGGCCTGTTGGGCCTCCTCGGTCTGAAGAAGCGCAGAGACGCCGACTATCCGGCGGTCCGTAACACGGGCACGAACCCGCCTCCGCGCGTGTAGCTCCTGATCGATTTACGGCCCCCGCCAGGTGACAAAGCCTGGCGGGGGCTTCTCGAGTACCGATAGGGCAGAATCGCGCACGTGACGCAGCCGCCGCACCGCCCGGGTCCGCCTGACTGGCGGGGCCGCGGCGCGCCGCCCCCGCATCCGGGCCAGCGACGACCGCCGCCGCGGCCGCCCGAGCCACCAACTCAACCGGCCCCGGCGCACCACGATCAGCCGACCGAACAGCTTCGCGCACGCACGGGTCCCGCGAGTGCGGGTCCCACACAACGTATTCCGCGTCCGCCGTCTCCGGCCGACGTGCGGCCGACCCAGCAGATCGAGCGGCCGGCTCCGCCACCACCGCCGTCCTTCGGATCCGCTCCGGACGGGGGTGAGAAACCGCGCCGCCGCCGTGGCGTCAACAAGATGACGATCGCGCTCCTCGCGGTCATCCTGGTCGCCCTACTGGCCGGTGGCCTCGCCGCCGGTGAGCTCTATGCCCGGCAGCGCGCGGACAGCATCCTGACCGAGGTCGCCGAGTGCGTGACCGAGGACGGCGTCAAGATCTCGTTCGGCGTCAACCCGCCGTTCTTGTGGCAACACATGACCGGGCATTACACCAACATCTCGGTCACCACCGACGGCAAGCGGGTGCAGAGCGCCGACGGCATGACCGCGCAGGTCACCCTTGCCGACGTGCGGCTGCAGGACACGGGCGATTCCAAGGGCACCATTGGATCACTCGACGCGACCCTGAGTTGGAAGTCGGCCGGTATCAAAGACACCGTCGCGGCGAACCTGCCCGGCGTCGGCAACCTGGTCACCGGGGTGCGCACCGATTCTGCGGCGGGGACGGTGATCTTGGAGGCCGGCGACAACAGCGTCACCGCCAAGCCCGTCGTCACCGACGGCGACCTGAATTTGCAGGTCCTCGATGTCACCGGCCCGCTGCCCAAGGACGCGGTGCAGACGGCGCTCAACGACTTGACCAAGAAACTCAACGACAACTACCCGCTCGGGATCCACGCCGACAGCGTCGAGGTCACCGACTCCGGCGTCGTCGGGAAGTTCTCGAGCCGGGATGCCGCCATTCCCAAGGAGGACGCCAACCCCTGCTTCGCGCGCCTCTAGCCGCGATCACGCAGATACCGCGCGACGAGCGCGATGACGGTGAGCAGCACGGCCACCGCCACCAGGCCCGCCAGCACGGTCCAGGCGACGAGACCCGCGTCGACCGGGCGGCCCATGATCTCGGCGCGACGCCAGTAGACCGCGCCGATCAGGACGGCCTTGACGACGATCAGTATCGAGGCGATGCGTAGGGCGGTGGACAGCGGCACCTCATCGAGCGTACGCAGGGGTGCGGCCGCCACGCACTACACAGCGGGACGGTGGTGATGGCTCCGCCGACCGCTTTCGGTGCCGCTCGAAGGGGCTGATCAGTCCAGGGTCACGGCGATCTCGGGGCTCAGTTGATAGCCGGGCGCGAGCGGCAGGGTGTCACCGCTCCAGAACGAGCCGGGGTCGAACCAGTTGTAGTGCTTCTCCGACGTGAGCAGGCCCATCTCCTCGTAGGTGATGGCGACGGTCTCCGCGCAGTACGCGGTCTGCATCCCCACCTGGAGCTGTTCCTGCTTCCTGCGCGCCGTCGCATCGCGAACCCTCCTGTGCACGAACGGAATCCCGCGCGTGAAGTCGGTGGCGGCGAGGCGCCCGCGAAACCAGCGGCCGGTCAGCCGCGCGGTGCTCGGAAACGGTGTGCCGTCCATGCGGGCGACCACCTTCAGCGCCCGGTCCTCCTGCTCGCGGTTGGCGTACGGCGTGAGCTGACGCAGCCAACAGCGCTGGTGATAATTGTTGATCCACCGCTCCACCACCTGGCGGGCGTCGTTGAGTTGCACGCCGCGCTGGTTGCGGCCGGTCCACATGTCGGTCAGCTTGTCGCCGAGTTCGGCGTGCCAGATCAGTGGTGGCAGATCCTCGATCGCGATCGTCATCCCGACGTGGTTGACCGGGCTGTTGGTCAACGATTGGATCGCCCGGTCCGGTCCGGAGCGTCCGCGAAACAGCCACAGGTCGCCGGTGCGCGTCGCCTCCAGGGCCTGTTCCAACGACACGGTGGTTGGTTTCACCACCGCAGCTTAGGCAGACTGACCGCTATGCGCGGTATCTGGAAGTGGGTCGGGCTGGCGAGCGTCGCGGGTGTGGTGGCGGGCGGCGTGCTGATCGCGCGCGATCAACGACGCCGCAACTCCTACACGCCCGAGGACATCAGGGCGCGGCTGCACCAGCGGGTCGCCGAGGCCAACGCCGGCGGTCAGGACTCGACGGCGTAGAGCCGGTATGACCCGCTGAACCCCTTGAGCTGGGTGTCGCGGCCGTCGTCGAACGCGATGTCGTCGACGTCGGCCAGCGCGTCGCGCACCACCTCGCTCACCAGCACCTCACCGCCGTTGGCTTCGTTCGCCACCCGCGCGGCCATCGCGACGTTGCGTCCGAACAGGTCGTCGCCGCGGCGCACCGACTTGCCCATGTGGATTCCCATGCGGACACGAATACCGTTGGGCGGCCGACGAAGTGACCGCTGCACATCCATGCTGCATCGCACCGCCTCGCCGGGTTGCGCGAACGCGACCATGAATCCGTCGCCCTGGCTCTTCACCACGTAACCCGAATGCTTCTTGACGTGGCGTCGCACCATCTTGTCGTGCCGCCCCAGTAACCGAACGAAAGCGCGGTCGCCGATGCGTTCGTTGAGCGCGGTCGAGTCCTCGATGTCGGAGAACAAGATCACCATCTTGCCGCTCGGTGCGAGCCGGGCCAGGTCCGGTCGCTCCACCTCGGCCCAATCGGCGAGGTCCTCGATCGAGGTTCTCACCGCCGCGCCGAGGCCGTCCTTGCGCAGGATGTTCGCGGTCTGCCACACCTGCTTCACCGCTTCGCGACCGCCGCTGAGCAGCATGTTCTTCGTGTCGAGGCGACGACGCGCCTCATCGAGTTCCTCGCGCTGACGGGTGTACCGAATCCACAACACGCCCAGCACTATGGCTTCGGCCGCCGCGGCTATCGCCAGAATGTAGGCCGCGATCTGGGCTCCGGTCACCCCTCAAGTATTGGATGCTGATTCTGTGACGCCCGCGGAGCCCCCGTATTACGAGAGCCGCTACATCCGCGCCAACCACCCCGAGTCGCCCCAGGCGCTGTGGTTGCGGGAGACGCTGCTGCTTCCCACCGCAGGTGAGCCGGTCGCCGATGTGTGGGTGATGATCTTCGATCCCGACGGAGCGGGCAACCGCGCGCTCAAGGAGCCGTACCCGATCGGGTCGGCCGACTACAACTACGACACCTGGACCGCGCGGATCGGTGCGACCATGCTCGACGACCGGTCGGCCGAAGGCGTGGTCACCGGCGGGCATCGCTCGGCGCGCTGGGACCTGCGGATCACCCCGGGCGACGAGCCGGAGGTCCGGCTGCTCAGTGACCGTGCCTACGCGGCACGGTTTCCGACCGCCAAGACCACGGTGCGCCATCCCCTCGCCCGGTTCGACGGGCTGCTCGAACTCGACGACGTCCGCCTCGTGCTCGACGGGTGGAGCGGCAGCGTCAACCACAACTGGGGCACCCGGCACACGCCGTCGTACGCGTACGGCCAGGTTTGCGGATTCGACAACGCGCCCGACACGACGCTCGAAATCGTCACCGCCCGTGCAGCGCTCGGGCCGGTGTTGCTACCGGGTGTGACGCTGTTCGTGTTCCGGCACGCCGGCCAGGAGTTCGCGGTGCGATCGATTCGCGGGAGCCTGCAGACCCACGGCCACTACCGCCCCTTCACGTGGACGTTCGGCGGGCGGATCGGTGAGCAGATGATCGAGGGCGAGATCGTGGCCGAACCGTCCGACGTGATCGGGCTGACGTACACCGACACCGACGGCACCGCGAAGTACTGCTACAACTCCGCGATCGCCACCTGCCGAATTCAGGTGGCGGGCAAGGCGTTCGAGCGTGCCGAACTGGTCGCCCACCGTCGGGCGATGTTCGAGATCCTCACCAACGACCGCCACGCCGCGGTGCCGCTGCTGGCCTGATCTGATGCTGCGGTGGCCGAAACTGAATTTCTGCACGAGGTTTCACGATTTCTTGGCACAAAGGTTCAGTTTCGGCGCACGGTGCGGCGTTCTGTGGTCACCGGCTGACGAATTGCACCACGACTTCAGAGAACGCGTCGTTGTCGTCACCGGCGGCGGTGTGGCCGGCCTCGGAGAGCTCGACGAACTCCGCGCGAGGCACCTTCTCCAAGAAGTCCTTCACGCCCGCAGTGCTGACCACATCCGAGAGTTTCCCACGGATGAGCAGAATCGGGATGGTCAAGCTCATCACCGCGTGCTCGAGCTTCTCCTCGCGGACGAATCGATCGTCGATCGGCGCGGTGAGAAACGCCGGATCCCAGTGCCAGAACCATCGTCCGTCGCGGAATCGGAGGTTCTTCTTCAGGCCTTCGGGGTTGCGCGAGCGCTTCCGGTACGGCAGATAGGCGGCCACCGCGTCAGCCGCTTCCTCGAGCGACTCGAAACCCTCTATCCCGCTGGACATGAACTCGCGGATGCGCGCGCTGCCGTCCTTTTCGTATCGCGGCACGACGTCCACGAGCACAAGCTTGGTCACCTTCTCCGGTCCCGCAGCGGCCGCCGCCAGCATGCCCGTCATCCCGCCCATGCTCGCGCCGATGAGAGCGACTGGACGGCGGATCTGTTCGACGACCGCGAGCGTGTCCGCACTCAACGCGTCGACGGTGTAGTTGGCGTCCGGCGCTCGGTCGCTGTCTCCGTGGCCCCGGGAATCCAGCGCGACCACGTGCAGACCGAGGCCGGCGAGGATGTGGCCGGTCTTCTTCCACGAATAGCGGTTCTGACCACCGCCGTGCAGGAGCAGTACGGAGGGACGCTCGGTGTGCGCGCCGCGGTTCCACTCGTCGGCCACCAAGGTGATGTCCTCAGACCCGCGGAACTTCACGGTCTGCGGTTCGCTGTCAGTCGCGCTCACGGCCGTCCTCTCGCCCCGGTGGCTCACGTTACCCACCGGGAAATTCCGCCGATCCCGGTGTCCTTGATGAGAGCGTCAATATACTTTGCTCTCGTGCAGCCGGAGTTCGCCGACCAGGACCGTGAGCGCATCATCGAGGCTGCCTATGCCTGTCTCTCACAACCGCACGCGGGCCCCGTCCCCGTCGCGGCGATTTTGCAGCGTGCGGGGGTGTCGACGCGTGCCTTCTACCGTCACTTCGAATCCAAGGACGAGCTGTTCCTGGCCATGCTCCGCGAGGAGACCGGCGCTTTGGCTCGGCGTCTCGACCTGATCGTCGAGGACAAGTCGGGCATCCCCGCCGAACAGGTCGAAGCGTGGATCGAGGGGATGTTCGGGCTGATCCGCGACGACCAGATGCGGATGCATTTCACCGTGATCGACTCCGACGAGGTGCGCGCCGCCAGGGGCTACCGGGCGACGCGCGAGGAGGCCCACGCCGACCGGGAGCGCTCGCTGGCGGAGATCCTGCGGCGCGGCCGAAGCGACGGATCGTTCCCGCTGACCGATCCCGAGCAGGACGCCGTCGCGATCAACGCGATCATCAGCCGCGTGTTGATCATCCAGACGTTCGACGACCACGACGGTCTGCGACGGGCCAAGGCCCGGGTCCTCGACTTCGCGCTGCGCGCTCTGGGGGCCGGCCAGTATGTCTCCGAAAGGAGATGATTTCCGTACGCGACGGCGGTCCTGCAAGCCTGCGCGGCCGGATATCTTCGGCCCTGTAGTGGGGAAACTCACCTCAGCCCCTTTGGCGGTTGCTCAACCGTAAATTCCCGATATACGGTTCCCCGGCGGCCGCCCGTGTGTACCCTTGCGCCACAGCCATCACGGGCGCGGGTTGTTGGTGTCGAGGAAGGTTGGACGACCTATGGCAGGTCACCCCACACGGGCAAGGCCCGACTGATGGTCGCCTCCACCGCAATTGCCAAGCCCGTGCGCGCCTTCGGCGGCTTCTATTCGATGGCGCTCGACACTTTGGTGTCTATCTTCAAGCCGCCCTTCGCATGGCGCGAACTGATCAGTCAATCGTGGTTTGTCGCACGCGTCTCGATCGTGCCGACGCTGTTGCTGACGATCCCCTACACGGTGTTGCTGACGTTCATCGAGACGATCCTTCTCGGAGAGATCGGTGCCGCGGACTTCTCCGGTACGGGCGCCGCTCTGGGCACGGTGCGCCAGATCGGGCCCATCGTGACGGTTCTGGTGGTAGCCGGAGCGGGCGCCACCGCAATGTGCGCCGATCTGGGCGCCCGCACGATTCGTGAGGAACTCGATGCCTTGCGAGTGATGGGCGTCGATCCTATTCAGGCGCTTGTGGTTCCGCGGGTGCTGGCCGCCACCATCGTGTCGTTGGCGTTGTCCGCCACGGTGATTCTGGTCGGCTTGGCCGGCGCGTATTTCTTCGTGGTTTACATCCAGAACGTCTCGCCCGGTGCGTTCGCCGCCGGCCTCACCCTGATCATCGGCGCCACCGACGTGATCATCGCGCTGGTGAAGGCGGCGTTGTTCGGCCTCTCGGCCGGCCTGATCGCCTGCTACAAAGGGATTTCCGTGCGCGGCGGACCGGCCGGGGTCGGTAACGCGGTGAACGAAACCGTGGTGTTCACATTCATGGCGCTGTTCGCGATCAACATCGTCGCAACAGCCGTGGCGATCAGAATCACGCAATGACCGTCTCTCGGCCGCATTCTCAGTTCCCCTGGCTCAAGAGCCGGTTCCGCAGCGTGGCGGATCCGTGGAACCGCATCGGCATGCAGACCAAGTTCTACGGCCGCACGCTGCGCAACATGCATTACGTCCTGCTCCACTACCGGGTGGAACTGGTTCGGATCATCGCCGAGATGGGGCTCGGCGCCGGCGCACTCATCATCATCGGCGGCACGGTCGCCATCGTCGGCTTCCTGACGGTGACCACTGGTGCTTTGGTGGCCGTGCAGGGCTACAGCGACTTTTCCGAACTCGGCGTCGAGGCCCTGACGGGGTTCGTCTCGGCCTACTTCAACGTGCGCTTGATCGCACCGGCCACCACCGCGATCGCGTTGTCCGCCACCATCGGTGCCGGAGCCACCGCGCAACTCGGCGCCATGCGCATCAATGAGGAGATCGATGCCCTCGAGGTGATGGGCATCCGCAGCATCGCGTTCCTCGCCTCGACCCGTGTCATCGCGGGCTTCCTCGTCGTGATCCCCCTGTACTGCGTTGGCGTGCTGATGGCGTTCTGGGCGGCGCGGTTCGGAACCACGGTGATCTACGGCCAGTCGACCGGCGTGTATGACCACTACTTCCGGACGTTCCTCAACCCCACCGACCTGATGTGGTCGTTCGGTCAATGCATTGCGTTGTCGGTGGTGATCATGCTCGTGCACACCTATTACGGGTTCACCGCGCGCGGCGGGCCCGCGGGTGTGGGGGAGGCCGTGGGGCGTGCGGTGCGTACGTCGTTGATCGTCGCCGCCTTCGTCCTCGTTATGCTCTCGCTCGCGGTGTACGGCCAGTCCGGCAACTTCAACCTGGCCGGGTGACGATGGACGATCGAGAAGGCCTGCACCCCGCCTGGTGGACATTGATCCTCGCGATACTGATCGTGGTGGCGCTCTGGCTGACATACGCGCTGTTCGTCGGCTCGTTCCGGAAGACCGAGACCGTCACGTTGACCTCCGAACGCTCGGGTCTGGTGATGGAGACCAATGCGAAGGTCAAGTTGCGCGGCGTGCAGGTGGGCCGGGTCGCCGCGATCGAGGGCGGCTCCGAACCGGTGGCGCTGAAGCTCGAGATCGACAGGGACAAACTCGAATTCATTCCCGCCAACGTCGAGGCGCAGATCAGGGCGACGACGGTCTTCGGCGCCAAGTTCGTCGACCTGATCTATCCCAGCGACCCCAGCAGGCAGCGGCTCGAACCCGGTCAGGTGATCGTGTCGCGCAACGTCACCGTCGAGGCCAACACGGTGTTCCAGAACGTGGTCGACGTGCTCGAGCAGATCGACCCCGCCAAGCTCAACAGCACCCTCTACGCGCTGGCCGAGGGCGTGCGCGGACAGGGTGAGCGGATCGGTCAGGCCACCACGGATGCGAATCAGGTTCTGCTGGAACTCAATCCGCGCAACGAGACGATCACTCAGGACTTGCGGGCACTGCGGGACTTTAACAACACCTACAGCGCTGCCGCCCAGGACCTCGTGACCACTCTCGACGCGGCCAGCACCACCAGCGCCACGGTGACCGCGCGCGCCAGCCAACTGGATGCGTTGCTGCTGGCCACCATCGGGTTCTCGAACAGCGGTATCAACCTGCTGGCGCCGAACCAGCAGAACCTCATCAAGGCGATCAACGTTCTCGAGCCGACGACGAACCTTCTGTTCAAATACAGCCCGGAGTACACCTGCCTGCTGACAGGCGCAAAGACGTTGTTGGACACCGGCGGGTATGACGCGCCGGGTGGCAACGGCCGGACGCTGGTGCTCGACGTGGGTTTGACGCTGGGTGATGATTCGTACAAGTACCCCAACCACCTGCCGGTGATCGGCGCCAAGGGCGGGCCGGGGGGCAAGCCCAGCTGCGGCTCGCTGCCCGACGTCGCGAAGAACTGGCCGGTGCGAAACCTGGTCACCAACACCGGATTCGGCACCGGACTCGACTGGCGTCCGAACCCGGGCATCGGATTCCCGGGCTATGCCAACTACCTCCCGGTCACCCGCGCCGTGCCCGAACCGCCGAGCGTGCGCAACCTGTTCGGAGGACCCGCGCCTGGTCCGATCCCGTATCCGGGCGCCCCCGCTTACGGCGCGGACCTGTACGCCGACGACGGCACCCCGCTGTGGCCGGGTCTGCCCGCGGCGCCGCCGCCGATGGCGCCCCGCGATCCTGGCGCCACCCCGGGATCGGAGCCGTTCATCGTCCATTCGCCGGCGCAGATGCAGCCCACGCCGCTGCCGCCGACACCGTTGCCCATCCCGGCCCGGCCGGGCCCCCCGTTCGGATGATCCACGACGCGATGAGAGGTAAGACGCCATGTCGAGCGTGAACGCCAGGGTTCGACGGGACGCACTGCGTCTCGCCGCGTTCCTGGGGGTGTGCGTGCTCGGCGTGTTCGGGCTGTTCGCGGTCTTCGGGCAGATGCGCTTCGGGGAGGTCACCAACAGCTACGTGGCCGAGTTCACCAACGTCACGGGACTGGAGAACGGTGACTTCGTCCGCATCGCCGGTGTCGAGGTCGGCAGGGTCAAAAAGGTTGAGATACAACCGGATACGACGGCACGGGTGGAGTTCACCGCCGACGAGTCGGTGGTGCTGACCGAGGGCAGCAGGGCGGTCATCCGCTATGACGACCTGATCGGCGGCCGTTACCTCGCGCTCGAGGAGGGGGCAGGCGGAGTCAAGAAGCTCGCGCCGGGCGGCACGATCCCGCTGGCCCGCACGTCGCCAGCGCTCGACCTCGACGCCCTGATCGGTGGGTTCCGCCCGCTGTTCCGGGCGCTGGACCCCGATCAGGTCAATGCGTTGTCCGGCCAGCTGATTCAAGCGTTGCAGGGCCAAGGCGGGACGATCAACTCGTTCCTGTCCCAGACTGCGGCGCTGACGACAACGTTGGCCGACCGTGACAGGCTGATCGGTGAGGTCCTCGTCAACCTCAACGTCGTGCTGGGATCGCTCGGCGACCAGAGCGACCAGTTCGCCAAGGCCGTCGACGCGCTGTCGGAACTCGTCGCGACGCTGCAGGGGCGCAAACAGGACATCAGCAACGGGTTGGCGTACACCAACGCCGCGGCCGCGACCATCACCGACCTTCTCGCCGAAGCCCGCCCGCCGTTCTCAAAGACGATCCAGGAGACGGACCGCGCCGCGGGAATCGTGGTGGCCGACCACGAGTACTTCGACAACCTGCTCAACACGTTGCCGGATGCATATCAGGCGCTTGCGCGACAAGGCATCTACGGTGACTTCTTCACGTTCTATCTCTGTGACATCGTGCTCAAGCTCAACGGTAAGGGCGGTCAGCCGGTATACGTGAAGGTCGCCGGGCAGTCCACCGGGAGGTGTGCGCCGCGATGAGGCCTTTCTCCGAACGCAACCAACTGGTCATCGGCGCCGTCGGTCTGGCGTTGACGATCGCCATCGTGCTGGGGTCGCTGAACTACCAGCGGCTGCCGTTCCTGAAGGGCAACGAGTACTCGGCCTATTTTTCCGAAGTGGGCGGGCTGGAACCCGGTGAGGCCGTTCAGGTTTCCGGTTTCGAGGTGGGCCAGGTCCAGTCGATCGAGCTGGACGGGTCGCGCGCGCTGGTGAAATTCACCGTCGCCAAGCACATCCGCCTCGGTGAGCGCACCGAGGCGGCGATCAAGACCCAGGGTCTGCTGGGCACGAAGATCCTCGAGGTCACGTCGCGCGGTGAAGGGCGACAGGAGGGCACGATTCCCCTCGACCGCACCACGGCGCCGTACGAACTGCCGGATGCGTTGGGCGAGTTGGCGATGGCGATCAGCGGCCTGAACACCAACCAGTTGTCCGATTCGCTGCGCGTCTTGGCCGACACGTTCTCCGAGACGCCGCCAGAACTGCGCGTCGCGATCGAAGGCGTGGCGCGGTTCTCCGACACGCTGAACCAGCGCGATGAGCAACTTCGCGGCTTGCTGGGCAACGCGAACAAGGCCACCACGGTGCTGGCCGAACGCAGCAACCAGATCGTCAGCCTGGTCAACAACACCAACGCACTGCTGGCCGAGCTGAGGAGCCAGAGCGCGGCGCTGGATGAGGTCTCGGGCAACATCTCGGCGCTCAGCAGGCAGTTGGGCGGTTTCATCGCCGAGAACCGCGAGACCATGAAACCGGCCCTCGAGAAGCTCAACGGCGTCCTGACGATCATCGACAACCGCAAGGAACGCCTGCAGAAGTCGCTCGAGCTGCTCACCGACTATTCGATGTCACTCGGCGAGTCGGTGTCCGGTGGCCCGTTCTTCAAAACCTATGTGGCCAACCTGCTTCCGGGGCAGTTCCTGCAGCCGTTCATCGACGCCGCGTTCTCCGATCTGGGCCTGGACCCGAACGTGAAGTTGCCCTCCGAACTCACCGACCCGCAGGTCGGGCAGCCCGGGACGCCCGCGCTGCCCGTTCCGTTCCCGCGCACGGGTCAGGGTGGCGAACCGCGCCTGACGGTTCCCGACGCCATCACCGGCAACCCCGAGGACCGTGCGTGTGGGTTCCCGGGCCTACCGTTGCCCGGTCCGGGTTGCTACCCGTACCGCGAACCGATTCCGGCGCCGCCGCCGGGCGGACCGCCGCCGGGACCGCCCGCGATCGCACCGCCGGGGTTGCAGTCGACGCCTGACCCGACGCCGTCCCCGGTCGCGGTGCCCGCACCCGGCGCCGTGGACCATCTCGCACCATCGGAGGGCGGACAATGACGCGCTCCGCCCGCAACCTGTTGGCCGTCGCGCTGGTCGTGATCCTGGCCGGCAGCGCAATCGTGTTGTTCCGCAACACCGAACGAGTCAACCGCACACACGTCGTCGCCTACTTCGAGAACGCCAACGGGATATATCCGGGTGATGCGGTCCGCATCATCGGCGTGCGGGTCGGCGAGATCGAGTCGATCGAACCGCAGCCCGAACGCGTCAAGATCTCGTTCTGGTACGACAGCAAGTACAAGGTCCCGGCCGACGCGAAGGCCGCGATCCTGTCGCCCTCCGTCGTGACGGCGCGCAGCGTCCAGCTCACGCCCGCCTACACCGGAGGGCCGGTGCTGAAGAACGACGCGGTCATTCCGCAGAGCCGCACCGCAGTTCCCGTCGAATGGGATCAGGTGCGTCAGCAGTTGGAGAAGCTCGCCAAGACACTGCAGCCAACAGAGCCCGGGGGAGTGAGCCCGCTGGGATCGCTCATCAACACCACCGCCGACAACCTGCGTGGAGAAGGCGCCAACATCCGCGACACCGTCATCAAACTGTCGCAGGCGGTGACGGCGCTGGGCGACAAGAGCACCGACGTCTTCTCCACCGTGAAGAATCTGGCGCTGCTGGTGTCGGCGTTGCAGGACAGCACCGACGTGATGCGTCAGCTCAACCAGAACCTGGCGACCGTGACGGGACTGCTGGCCAACAATCCCGACGAAGTCGCCAACGCCGTGCGCGATCTCAACAACGTGGTCGGCGAGGTGCAGACGTTCGTGGCGGACAACCGCGAGACGTTGGGCACCACGTCGGACAAGTTGGCCGGTGTGACCCAGGCGTTGACCGACAGCCTGGCCGACGTCAAACAGTTCCTGCACGTCGCGCCCAACACGCTGCAGAACTATGTGAACATCTGGCAGCCAGCGCAGGGCGCGGTCAGCAGCGTGCCGATGCTCAACAACTTCGCCAACCCGCTGTCCTTCCTGTGCGGTGCGATTCAGGCGGCATCGCGGCTGGGCGCCGAACAGTCGGCGAAATTGTGCGTGCAGTACATGGCGCCGATCCTGAAGAACCGCGAGTACAACTTCCTGCCGATCATGCAGAACGTGTTCTCGGGCGCCTCTACGAGGCCGAACGAGCTGACCTACAGCGAGGACTGGTTGCGTCCCGACTACATTCCGCCGCAAACTGTTCCGGCGCAGGCTCCGCCGCCACCGTCGGCGATGGCGCAACCCGCGCCGCCGCCCGGTCCGCCGCTCGCCGCGGAGGCGCCGGTGACGACCAATCCGGCCGACGGTCTGCACGGGCTGATGGTGCCCCCTGGGATGGGGCCGTGATGGGGCGCAGGTTGATTCGCGTAGCTGTCGCCGTCGCGGCGTCGGCGCTGGCGTTGTCCGGCTGTTCGGACTGGCGCGGGCTGAACTCCGTTCCGCTGCCGGGCGTCGAAGGCACTGGGCCCGGGGCGTTCACGATCCAGGCGCAGATGCCCGACGTCGACAACATCGAACCGAACTCTCGCGTACGCGTCGCGGATGTGAACGTCGGTCACGTCACCAAGATCCAGCGCCAGGACTGGCACGCGTTGGTGACGATGGAACTCAACGGCAACGTCGACCTGCCGGCAAATTCGACGGCCAAGCTCGGTGTGACCAGCTTGCTGGGTTCGTTGCACATCGAACTGGCACCGCCCACAGACGTTGCGCCACAAGGCAAGCTGAAGGAAGGCTCGCTGATCCCGCTGTCGTCGTCGAGCGCGTATCCCAGCACCGAGCAGGCCTTGGCCTCGGTCGCACTGCTGCTCAACGGCGGCGGTATCGGCAACATCCACGACATCACCGAGGCGCTGAGCATCGCCTTCACTGGCCGCGAGAACGACCTGCGCAGCCTGATCGAGCAGCTCGACATCGCGATCGGCCACCTCGACGATCAGAAGCAGGACATCATCGAGGCCACCGAGGGTTTGAACAACTTGATCGGGCAGTTCGCCGAGCAGAAGCCAGTGGTGGACAAGGCTTTACGGACCATTCCCGATGCGTTGGCCGTACTCCGGGACCAGCGAGAGAACCTCGCCGAGGCGCTGACCCAGCTCGGCAGGTTCAGTGCGCTCGCCGCCGACTCGGTCAACCAGACCAAGGAAGCGCTCGTGCAGGAGCTCAAGGACCTGGGCGTGGTGTTGCAGGAACTGGCCAATGCCGGCCCGGCGCTCACCCGCGCGCTGAGCTTCCTGCCCACCTTCCCGTTCCCGAAAGAAACGCTGCTGAACTGGATGCGCGGCGATTACGCGAACCTGACGTTGATACTCGATCTGACGTTGAGCCGCATCGATTCCGGCTTCTTCACCGGGACGCGGTTCGAGTGCAACTTGACGTGGCTGGAGCTGCAGTGGGGACGCACCATCGGACAGTTCCCCAGCCCGTGCAACCACAACGTGCCGCCACCGGGCGGCAACCCGCTGGTTGCGCCGTATCGCTGGGATCAGGGGCCGTGACATGAGAATGACCCGCCGGATCCTCATCCAGATCGCGATCTTCGCGATGATCGCCACCGTCGCGCTCGCGATCATGGTCTTCGGCTACATGCGGCTGCCGGACCTGCTCGGTGTGGGGCAGTATCGCGTCACCCTCGAACTGCCGGAAACGGGCGGGCTCTACCCGCGGGCCAACGTCACCTATCGCGGCGTGCAGGCCGGCGAGGTGAAAAGCGTCGAACTCACCGACACCGGCGTCCAGGCGGTGTTGTCGCTCAACTCCGACATCCGGATTCCCGCCGACCTCGAGGCCGAGGTGCACAGCGTGTCGGCCGTTGGCGAGCAGTTCGTCCAGTTGCTTCCGCGCAGCGGGGACGGCCCGGAGCTGAGGAACGGCGACGTGATTCCCGCGAGCCGCGCTCGGGTGCCTGCCGACATCAACACGGTGCTCAACGACACGGCCCGCGGCCTGCAGGCCATTCCGCAGGAGAACCTGAAGACCGTCGTCGACGAGGCCTACGTCGCGGTGGGCGGCCTAGGACCTGAACTGCGGCGATTGGTCAGCGGCAGCACGACGCTCGCCATCGACGCGCGCAAGAACCTCGATCCGCTGATCACGCTGATCGATCAGTCAAAGCCGGTGCTGGACAGCCAGACCGAGACGTCGGATTCGATCCAGGCATGGGCGGCGAACCTGGCCGACATCACCAGTCAGCTGCAGAGCCAGGATCCCGCGTTGGCGGGCGTCCTCGAGAAGACCCCCGGCGCAGCCGAAGAAGCGCGTGCGCTGTTCGACCGGTTGCAACCCACGCTGCCGATCGTGCTGGCCAACTTGGCCAGCGTCGGCGAGGTCGCCCTCAAATACCAGCCGAGCCTCGAACAGTTCCTGGTGTTGCTGCCGCAGGGCACCGCGGTGACCCAGGCGGTGGGCGTGCACAAGCGCAACACCAAGCAGGACTACATGGGCGATGCGCTCATCTTCAACCTGAACGCGATCCTCCCGGCCCTCCCTGCGCCGCTGCCGCTGCCACCGCAGAACCTGCCGCCGCCATGCACGACGGGGTTCCTGCCGCCCCAGCAGCAGCGTGTGCCGGTGTTCGAGGACTATCCCGACCGGCCGAAGGGTGACCTCTACTGCCGGACGCCGCAGGATGCACCGTTCAACGTCCGCGGCGCCCGAAACCTGCCGTGTGTCACGGTGCCGGGTAAGCGGGCGCCGACGTGGCAGATGTGCGAGAGCGACGAGCAGTACGTGCCGCTCAACGACGGCTACAACTGGAAGGGCGATCCGAACGCGACGCTGTCGGGCCAGCCCATCCCGCATGTGCCGCCGGATGTGCCGCTCGTCGAGCTGACGCCTCCGCCGCCGGGTACGCCGCCGCTGCCCGCTGTCACGGCCGCCGAGTACGACCCCGAGACGGGCTCCTATGTCGGACCGGACGGCAAGGTGTACACGCAGTCGAACCTGGCGAACGGTGCGGCCGGCGAGCGGCCGTGGCAGTCGATGCTCGTCCCGCCGGGAAGCTGAGTTCTCGGGTCCTGCTTCCTCTTGCGCCGAGTGTGGGGTTGTGTCACGCCAAATCGCGACGAGCGTGACGTAAGCCCACACTCGGCGGCGGGAACAACACCTACAGCTTGATGACGATGTCCTGTGTCAGGGTGACGATGATGGCGAGCACGAAGATGAACGCGTAGCAGCCGATCACCAGTGCGGCTGTCTCGCGCCACAATCCGGCCTTGGTCGGCGGCGGCAGAAAGAACTCGTCGGGCATGTCCGCCATATCGCGGCGTTTGAAGTCGGCCATGTCGGATGACACCTTTCGGTCAGGGAACATAGGGGCTGTCGACGCCGAGAATGAGGCGCAGCGCGGCCAGCGGGACGACCAGGAAGACGAAGAAACTGACCTGGAAACCGACGAACCAGGCGCCAAGGCGCATCAATTCGAACCGCCACCTCGGGATCGTGACCTCGTAGTTGAGATGCTGGTCGTACTCTGCCGTCTTGGTCATCCGGGCGGGCTTCACCTCGGCGCCCGGGCCGCCGACCGTAACGGGTTGTTTGACAGGGATTTTCGGTACCGTGAAGCGTTCCAGCCCGACGAAGCGCTCGAGGTGGTTGAGGCCGCGCACGGGCGGTTTACCGGCCCAGTACGCGATCAAGTTGGGCCACACGCACATCAGCCCGATCGTCCAGAGCAGGGTGATCCGACCTCCGCTGCCCCACTCGAGCACCGGTCCGATGCCCGGATCGTAAGTCCACCAACCCAGCGCGGTAGCGGTGCCCTCGACGAGGAAGTCCCAGATGTAGTTGACCGGAATCGCCAGTACCAGCATCGATTTCAACATGCTCCAGCCCAGCCGCGAGGACAGCCATTGGCTCAGCCACAGCACGAGCAGTGCATGCACGCCCCAGTAGACGGCGTAGGCGAACGGCATGAACAGTGGGTCGTTGGGAGTTTTGAGCGGAAGCCAATCCAGGAGGTGGTGTTCGGCGAACGCGGGACTGTAGAGCAGCATCTGCCCCCAGTCGCCGATCGTCTCCATCCAGTACACGGCCATGCTGTTGAACAGGAACAGGAATCCCCACGTGAGTCGCCGGCGCCTGATCACGTCCGCGATCGCGAGCACAATGAAGATGCTTCCGATGATCGGGATGCCCCAATTGAAGAACCACACGCCGGTGGGGTCCGCGGTGGCTGGTGGGATGAGTTCGTCCGCTGCAAGAATCATGCGCGCCTCGTCGTCGCCGGGGATATAGTGAAGTCAGCTTCACTAAAATCCGGCGGCTTGTCAACCACCCCACCCCCGAAGGAGCATGCGGATGCGTGGCGAGTCGCAGGTACGTCGGTTCCAAGCGGATTCACTGCAGCGACACGCCATCGAGTTCGGCGAGTGGATGGTGCGGGCCAGCAATGAGCGTGCCAGGACGCTGGGACATGCGAAGTTGCGGCCCGCCCACGCCCGGTTGATGGTGTTCATCGACTGGGAGGGCAGCCGAATATCGGATATCGCGAAGGCCCAAGATGTTTCGAAGAACGCCGTCGGGCAGTTGGTGACCGAACTCGAGGAGATCGGCTACCTCGAACGCGTGCCCGATCCCGCGGACGGCAGGGCCAAGGTCGTCCGGTACACCGAAGCGGGCCACGCGCTGTTGGCCGACGCGGCGACCATCGCCGAGCAGTTGAACGCGGAGATCGGTGCGATCATCGGCGAGAAACGGCTGGCCGAACTGCGCTCGACGCTGGCCGACATCTGTCATCACCTCGGTCTGGGACCGCAACCGACGTGACCGGTCGGGCTTTCTTATCCGTTGACGTCGAGCCGTATCGGAATCGGACAGTCCATGGGCGGCGTCGTGGCGGTGATCATGACCGCGCGGCACCGGAAGTACGCCGCCATCGCGGTTCTGGGGTACAGCGGCATTCACACCGTGCTGCAGCAGCGCAGCGCCAGACGCCGCGCAGTACGTGGAGAACTTCGACTACACCCGGGGCGACGGCCCGGAACGCTGTCGCTGTCGGCTTCGGCGACCGCCGTTCCGGAGTTTCTCTACCCGTTTGAATACGAGGACGTGCCTGCCGACATCGTCGAGGCCGACACATCCGGCGGATATCCGTTACGCGAGACGACGCCGCCGTTCGGTAGCCAGAGTCTGCCGGTCTGCGTGGTGGCGATGCTGTCGCCGGGGTACATCAGCGCCGAAGCGGCCGAGGTGGCGGTGCCGGTGTTCATCGGTCTCGGCGAGCGCGACACCGCGCCCGAACCACACCGTGAACCCTCGGCCTACGGCGCCTCGACCGAAGTCACGATGTTCGTCTGCGAGCGCATGGCGCACGTGCACAAC
Organism: Mycobacterium sp. E136; assembly: GCF_001666865.1. Lineage (NCBI taxonomy): Bacteria > Bacillati > Actinomycetota > Actinomycetes > Mycobacteriales > Mycobacteriaceae > Mycobacterium > Mycobacterium sp. E136. The sequence continues at coordinate 9 of NZ_LZJE01000156.1, read as the reverse complement.
TTCGCGGCC
>NZ_LZJE01000155.1:0-2617 GCF_001666865.1 Mycobacterium sp. E136 | reverse complement strand
TGGGCGCGATGATGCCGATGGCGCAGCAGGCTGTTCAGGCGACGACGCAAGCGGCCGGGATGGCGGGTTCAGTTCCGCAGTCGATGACGCAAGGCGTGCAGCAGGCGGTCCAGCAGGGCGGGCAGCTGATGGGGGTGGCGGGCGCGGACGCGCCCGAACGGGCCGGAGAGTTGCAGGCGGAACCGGCAGCAGCACCTGGAAACTCGAATGTTGAAACAGTACCTGGGGTTTCGCCGTCCGAGTCCCGGTCTTCCGTCGAGGAGGAACCGGGGACGGCCTTGTGAGCTTTCCGCCACCGCCTGAAGGTCCGCCACCCGGGAATTCGGTTCCGCCGCAGGGCTATCCGGGACCGTACGGGCCGCCGCAGCAGCAGCCGCCGTGGCCGCAGCAGTGGCAGCCGGGCCCGCCGCCAAAGAAGCGCGGTAACGCGTGGAAGTGGGCGCTTGGCGGCATCGCCCTGCTCGCCGTCATCGGAGTCACTGCGGCAGTGACGATTTCGGTTACCTCCGATCGCGGCGACGAACGCGATCCGGGCCCGTCGGGTGAGACTTACGGTCTAGCAAGCGCCGACGACACAGGTCCGGTCAACATCATCACGGAAGACCCTACGTGCGCCGCATGGACGCCGATCAATGAAGGACTGGCAAAAGCCCAACGAAACGGATGGGAGAGAATCGACCGATCTATCCGCGCTTCGGATTGGTCACCTGAACAACGGGCGCAATACGTCGCTGTCGGACGAGCGATGCTAGATGCCGCCGACCAGACGGAGCGCTTGGTTCGCATGACCCCGCACAGAGCTATGCGTCTACTGTTCGATCAGTTCATCGCCTATGCGCGGGCGTATAACGAGGCAATACCCACCTACTCTCCGCCCGCCAACTACTTGGCTACCGTCGCGGCCGACGCGTCATCATCAATTGGGAATATCTGCGCCACCATCGCCTATGGGTCTGCGCAGACCTGGTCTTCGTCAGTCCCGTCCGTCGCTCCCCCATTGCAGTTACCGCCACTGCAGGATCCCAACAACGCAAGGCCTTTCTTATCCGTACCTGATAAGACATGCCCGCAGTGGGAGCCCCTTCTCATACGCTTTAAAGCGGATACCCAGTCTTGGGCCACCGTTGATGCAAACAAGCCCGCAACACAGTGGACGCCGGAGCAGCGATCTTCTGCGGAAGCGCTCATCCCTGTCATAGAAAACTTTGCGGAAGATGTTGAAAGACTGGGCCGCCAGAGCGCGAACGGAGTCCTGCAGGATTTTGCTGTCTTGGCCGCCCAGTACCGCCGCGCTTTTGCCCAGGCACTACCGAATTACAGCCCCGCTGACTCGTACCTTTCGGCGGTGGCTGTCGACCTTACTAACCTGATATTTGATGCGTGCAAGGCTGTTGGGGACTAACCGGTGGGTATTCGCAGGCCTCCTGACCCATACGGCTTGACTGCGCCGCCAGCGTGGCCCGAAGCGGACGAAGACGCCCTACGTCTGTCCGCAGGCACGTTCGAAGGTGCATCGAAATCCGTTGATGCCAAATATGATCTGGTGAAGCAGGAACAGGCGAAAGTATTTGGCGGCGTCGGGCTCTGGTCTGGAATCGCAGCGAGCACGGCTAGCGCAGCTCTCGCTGAGCGAATCCTCGATCTTGAAGACGTGAAGCGAAACCTCGATGCCGCCGCAAATTTTCTTCACAAGAGCGCTGAAACGATCATTTCAACGAAAACTCAGATTACGAGCAACGTCGAGATAGCCAACGCAATCCTTGCCTGGATCGAGTCCAACCCCGACATACCCGAGGGTGCGAAGCAGTCCGCACTTGCAGAGGGAATAGCCGCTGTCCGTCAAGAGAACGCATCGCTCGTCACAACAGCTGCGTCCGAGATCTCGACGGTGAGGACGCCTCTCTCAGCGGACGCAGGGAAACCAGCGGACGTATCCTTCTTCCACGGAGCAGGGTCCGACGGCGGGCCGACCGTCAGCCCCGCAGGTCGCATCTCTGGCGTCGGTGGTGATGACCTTGTTCAGAGCCCGCCTCCCGGAATCCCAACGGCGCCCGGTGCGCCGTTGCCAGCTAATAGCGGTATGAGTGAGGTCGGCGGAAGTGAGGCGGTAGATGATCCCGCGCCCGGTTTTCCACCGGTTAATGCACCTGGGCGAGTGACCTCTGATCTGGGGAGGATAGGTGGCGAGGATGTCGTCGGACAACCACCGGTTCTAGACACGCGGCCATCACCCGCGATGCCCGGAATCCCCGGCGCGCCAGGAACTCCCGCACCTCCGCGCATAAGTGCTCCGGTCAGGCCCATGTCGAGCGGCGGCTCGCCCACACCATCAGCTCCGTCAACGCCACCCGCACCCAGCACGCCTAGCACCGTCAACCCTGCAGCCACAGTGCCGGCGCAGGCACAGCTGGCCGATCTCCAACGCACCATGGCAGAGTCAGCCGCCAAAGCTGTTGCACAAGCACCGATTCCACCACCGCAGTCGGTGCCCGCAGCCGCCGCCCCAGCCGTACAGCCTTCCAGCCTCGCCGCGATCGCCGACACACCGCCGTCGCCACCGCCGCCCGCTCAAACTCCGACTGCCGCCGGTGCAAGCGCGCCCACCGGCCAAGCGCCC
>NZ_LZJE01000154.1:0-19020 GCF_001666865.1 Mycobacterium sp. E136 | reverse complement strand
GCCGTTGCACGCGTTCTTCGGGGTCGTGCTGATGGGCACCAAAACCGTGCTGGGTGAGCCGTTCTACCGGTCGCTGCAGTTGAGCTGGCACACCGACCTGCTCGCCGACCAACGCACCGGCGGCGGAATCGCCTGGGCCGCGGGCGAGGTCCCACTCGTGCTGGTGATGCTCGCGCTGCTCATCCAGTGGTCGCGCAGCGACCGGTAGAACGGCTCACCCAGCACGGTTTTGGTGCCCATCAGCACGACCCCGAAGAACGCGTGCAACGGCAGCGACGCGAACACCATCCCGACCTTGCCGAGCTGCGGAATTTGGCGCGGCGCCGGGTCGACGCCGATCGTCACCCAGTAGAAGAGGTATCCGCTGAGCAGGAAGTGCACGTTCATCAGCACGTGGGCGCCGTGCTCGTCGACGGCGGCGTCGAAGAGCCCGCCGAAGTACAGCCCGTAGAAACCGGCCACGAAAATGACCGTCGCCACGACCGGTTGGGTCAGGAACTTCGACACCTTCGAGTGCAGGCCGGCCAGCAGCCACTCCCTCGGTCCGGGCGGATCCCCGCGGCCCGCGGCCGGCAGCGCGCGCAGGGCCAGCGTCACCGGCGCGCCGAGCACCAGCAGGATCGGCACCAGCATCGACAGCACCATGTGCGCGATCATGTGCATCGAGAACATGGCGGGCATGTAGCGGCCCAGCCCCGACGACGTCGCGAACAACAGCGCCGCGCACCCGCACAGCCAGCCAACCGTCCGGCCGACCGGCCACGCGTCGCCTCGGCGGCGCAGCCGCCGCACACCGAGCAGGTACACCACCGCAAGGACGATCGCGGCGGTGCCGAAGATCAGATCGAAACGCCAGTCGAGCATGATCCGCTCGAAGGTGGGCGGGCCGGCGAGGTCGTACCCGATCGCCACCTCCACTGGACTGGGTTGCTCAGCCAGCGGCGGCGGAGGGGTGCGCCCGAGCCCGACCGCGATGCCGAACGTCGCCCCGAACAGCGCCGCCTCGAGTAGCGCCAGCCGCACCAGCGGCCCCCGCGCATCGGGGTCGGCCTGCAGCGCGGACACCGCCGAACGACGTTGCCACCAACCGACCACCGCGAGCGAGACCAGTGCACAGATCTTGGCGACAATCAGCCAGCCGTACTCAGTGCTCACCAGGTCGGCGGGGGTCACCCGCACCAGCGCGTTGATCACGCCACTGACGGCCATCACCACGAAGCACCACAGCGCCAGCGCCGAGAACCGGCGCGCCGCGATGTCGGCGTGCTTGCCGCGGCGCAGCGCGTGCACCAGCAGGGCGAGCAGACCGCCCGCCCACAGCGCCGCGGCGCCGAGGTGGAACAGCAGGCTGTTGGTGGCGACGTCGTGGGCACCGCCGGTCGAGGAATGCCCGGCCAGGCCCAGCGGGATCAGCGTCGTGAGCGCCCCGGCGAGCAGGATCGGCGTCCACGACCAGCGCAACACCGGCAGGCTGGCCACCGTGACGGCCGCGGCGATGAACGCCGTCCACCGCCATGCGCTGGCCGTGTCGACGAGGCTGGCCGCCGACCAGACCGCCACCGGGTCGAGGATCTTGTTCAGCGGCTGGCCCGAGACGTCGGACACCGTCAGCGGGACCATCAGCGCCGCGCACACCGTCCACACCGCCGACGCGCCGGTGCCCAGGCGCAGCGCGCGGTAGCCGCCGGCGTCGAGCACGCCGTTGGGTTGGGGCGGTGTGAGGAACGCGGCGAACAGGAAGGATCCGACGGCGATGACGGCCGCGATCTCGCCCGCGGCCCGGACGAAGGGCAGGCCGTAGGTGGTGAGTGGGCCGGGATCCGGCAGCCCGGTCGCGCTCAGCGCGTCTGCCAGCGACAGCGCGCCGATGCCGGCGGCCACCACACCGGCCAGCACCGCCACCCCGACGAGCACCGGCCACACCGCGCTGGTGCGCACGCCCGATGCCGTCGTCGTCATCCCCCCAGCGTATGGCGCGCGCGTCTGTTGCCCACAGCACAGCTGCATAGGGGCGTTCTCGCGCTGTGCGGACCCGAGCGTGCGCTCGGCGCGGCAGGCGGATCAGGCCGACGCGCGACGCTGCGCCCGAAGCGCGATTTCGCGGGCGACGAACTGTTCACGGGCGATCCGTTCGACCATGTCCATATCGCGCAGGATGCCGCGCAGCTCGTCCCGGAACGCGGCGCGCCTCTCGTGGAGATCGGCCGCGGGTTCGAGGAGGTGCTGGTCGGCGGCGACCTGACGCGCGGTCGCGAACAGGAGCGCCGACACCGATTCGTTGCTGCGCACCCGGCTCTGCGCGACGTACTGGTTGCCCAGGCCGAGCGCCTTCTTGGTCAGGTCCTTCTCGTCGATCTCCTCAGGCGCGTCGAGCAACGCGTCCGCGACGATCGCATACGCCTCGAAGAACGGGCGCAGCATCGCGCCCGCCAACAGCGGCGACTTGGTTCGCAGCAGTTCGCCGACCTGTTCCTCACCCGCCGAGACCTGATCCTCCCAGCCCTGCTGCCACGACAGCTCCTCGGCGACGTGCTCGCGGAACGCCGCGGAGTCGGCGAAGTAGAAGTCGAACTTCAGCAGATCGCGCAACCGCATCACCTGCGACCAGAACGCCTCGAGCCGGTCGCCTTCGGCGCGGCCGGCATGCACGAGCGCCAGCTCGACCAACGATGTCTCCAGGAACGCGTCGATCAGCGTGTTCCGGTAGAACGCCGCCTCGTGCTCGTCCTCGGGAGCGATCCGCCACACGGGCTCACGTCCCCCCTCGACGCAGGTGACGGGGTGCCGGTTGGACAGCGCGTCGAGCGCGGCCCGCACGCCTTCGGAGGTGCGTAACCTCAACGCGCTGTTGGTCATCGGGGTCTGCTTGCGCTCCAGGTAGTCCAGCGACGGCTGCAGCGTGTGGTGTATCTGGTCCAGCGTCAACGCGATTCCGCGTGTGGTCAGCAGCAGAGCCGACACCAGCGCCGAGGCGTTGACCGGGGTGGCCCGCAGGATCCGCCACGACACCTCGAACGCCATCTTCTGCAGCGCAAGCCGTTTGGCGTCCTCGTCGGTGGTCATCGGTCCGTGCGGCACACCGAGGTACTCCCGCATCGACACGGCCTCGGGGAACCGGACGTAGATCTTGCCGTAGTTGCGCTCGCCCTGCGCCTTGATGAAGTTGTACATCCACGACAGGCTCTCGGGCGTCTTCTCCCCGCCACGCGCGTACGCGGCGTACTCGGACGTCTCGTGCAGCTGGTCGAAGCTGATCGACACCGGCTGCAGCAGAATGTCCTCGCTGCGCCCGTCGAGATACGCGTCGGCCACATACGCGAGCAGACCGAGCTTGGGCGGCAACATCTTTCCGGTCCGCGACCGGGTGCCTTCGATCGACCAGCTGAGGTTGAACCGCTTCTCGACGATGTAGCCGACGAATTGGCGCAACACATACTTGTAGAGCGGGTCGTCGAGCTTGCGGCGCAGGAAGATCACACCCGAATGACGCATCAACGGCCCCATGAAGCCGAACGACAGGTTGATGCCCGCGAAGGTGTGCACCGGCGGTAACCGGTTCTCCTGCATCGCGACCGGGACGATCACGCCGTCGAGATAGGACCGGTGCGAAAACAACAGCACGGCCGGATGGTTCTCCAGGTTGCGGCGCATCAACTCGACCTCGGCGCGGTCGTAGTCGATGTTCGGGTCGAAGCCGCGGCTGAAGATCGCGCGCCCCAGCGTCGGGATCAAATCGACCGAGAACCGGCTCCACCCGGTGGACAGCTCGTCGAGCATCTCGCCCGCGGTCTCCAGGTTCGCGCCCGGGATCTTCTCCAGCCCCTCGCGAAACCGTGCCGACGCCAACAACTCCGGCTTGATCAACCGCGGTGACTTGTACTCGGGCCCCAGCAGCCGCAGTTCGACGCGTTCGATCGCCAGGATCGCGCGGCGGATGACGAAACGCGCGAACTCGCGCGGATTTTCGGCGACGGTGGTGTCGGCCCACTGCTGGCGCAGCTCGGAGACCTTCGCCGGTTCGCCGGCGACCACGCGGGCGCGTGAGCGGTCGCGGCGTAGGATTCGGCGCTGCAGGATCTCGGGTGGGCGGTAGGTGTCGCGTCCGGAGATCACCGCCACCACTTTGGATCGGGTGGGCAGGCCGCCGGGTACCCAGAACACCCGCACCGGCACGACGGAACGGTCTTCTCCCGCCTCGAGTTCGGACACCAGAGATGCCAGCACGGCGGCCGGCGGGTCGTCGTCCGGAAGCAGCAGCACATCGATCTTGGCCTCGGGATGCTCACGGCGCTGGCGCTGCAGCCAGTCGTCGAGCAGATCACGTTCGGCGGCGGAGGAAGCCGACGCCAGCACCAGGGCGTCGCCGGTCGGCGTGAAGGGGGTGTACTCGTCGACGGACGGCTTCACGGACGCCCCTTCCCCGCGGATCTCGGTGCGGATTTCTTGCTCGCCGGCGCCGTGCGCACGGACTTCGTCGCCGACTTGGCCGCCGACTTGGTCGCCTTCTTGGCGCTTTTCTTCGCCGCGGACTTCTTGGCCGGCGGCTTCTCCGGCGCGGGGATGTTGCGCGCGTAGATCTCGTCGAGATCCGACTCGTCGTGTGGCCACTCGGCCAGCGTGTCGAGGTAGAGCTGGCGCACCTGGGCGATGCGCTCGTCGAGGTTGTCATGCGTCCAACCGTCGATGGGAATCGGCGGATAGACGACGACGTCAACCGTACCCGGGTTGAAGGTGCTCGAATCGCGCGCGGCGATCACTTCGGCGTTGCGGATCACCATGGGCACCAGGGGGATTCCCGCCGACATCGCGATCCGGAACGGACCCTTCTTGAACGGGCCCACTTCGGTCGTGTCCAGCCGCGTGCCCTCCGGGGCGATCAGGATCGAGAGCCCCTTGCGGGCAAGCCCCTCGACCTTCTTGAGCCCTTCGACGGCTTTCTGCGGATCCTCGCGGTCGATGAACGCGGCGTCCATGATCTTGCCCAGGGTGCCGACGATCGGGTCTTTTTCCAGTTCCTTCTTGCCCACCGACGTGAAATCGGTGTCCACCAAATGGCCGGCGATCAACGGGTCGGCTTGATTGCGGTGGTTGAAGATGAACACCGCGGGACGCTTTTTCGTGAGGTTGTCTCTGCCGATCACCTTGACGTTGATGCCGATGGTGCTCATCAGCGACCGGCCGAACGCCGCGGTGAAGAAGTTGACGCCGTTGCGCTTGCTCCGGGTCAGCAGCCCCAGGCCGAGCGCCCCAGCGGCGATCGGCGCCATGGTCGCGATCCCCGCCGCGGTGCGCAGTTGCGAAACCGGGCTCGCGCCACTGCGACTGGTGAATCGCAGCACCGGCCATCCCCGCTTGGCAGCGACGGCGGCGAGCTTGCCGCCCGGATTCGTCGGGCGCGGATTACCCACCAGGTACATCAGCGCGACGTCTTCGTCGCCGTCGGCGTAGAAGTAACTCTTCGACAGGTCGACACCGTGCTCGGCGGCAAACTTCTGCACGGCCCTTGCCTTCCCGGGGCCCCAGATGATCGGGCGCGTCACCTCGCCGGTGAGCAAGCCGTTCTCGTCGAGCTCGAACTTGTTGCTCAACACGTTCTCGATGCCGAGGAACCGCGCGACGGGCTCCACCTGGACCGTCAGCGCCGACGAGCTGAGAACGACGGTGTGGCCGCGAGCCATGTGCGCGCGTACCAACTCCCGCATCTCGGGATAGATACGGCCGACGATCTTTTGGACGAACAACCGCTCGGCGAGCTCGTCGATGTCCTCGAGCGAGTTGCCGCGCAGCATGCGCGCACCCTTGCCGATCAGATCCTCGAACTCCGAACGACCCAGCTGGTGGTTCAGCCCGGCCTGCACCATGCCGATGAACTCACCCATCGACATCTGGCGGCGCCGAAACCGGTCCTGCGTCATCACCACACCGGTGAAGCCGGCCACCAGCGTGCCGTCGAGATCGAAGAACGCGCCGATCTCGGGGCCCTGCGGACCGGCTTGGATCTCGGCGACCGAACCCGGCAGTCGCATGGTGCGCCGGGCGGGCTGACCGTTGGGCGAAGTCATTGCGCTGCACTCCCATTGGGTGATGAGACGGTGGTGGGTTCTGAATCGACGCTGAACGATGCGGGTTCGGCGCGACCGTCGCCCCCGAGGGCGAGCACCTCGTCGAAACCCGACAGCAGGCAGCGCGCCCACAACTCTTGATCGGTGAACGCCGCACGGTCGTATCGGGTGGTGATCGTGCAGTAGCCTGAGCGCGAGATCAGCACCACCATCATCGCCACCCCCGGCAGCGGGCCGAGGCCGTACTGCCGAAGGACTTTCGCGCCGGCGATGAAGGTGTCCCCCGCATACACCGGGACGTTGCTGGCCTGGACGTCGGAATTCACGATCGATCCGGCCATCGACTCGAGGGCCGTGTCGGGCAGCAGGCCTACGAGCGGAGCGATGGCGCCGACCATGTCGATGGCCCGCTCCTCGCGCTTGGTGGTCATCTGCGAGCGGATGTTGCGGATCCGAACCTCGGGGTCTGTCAGGCCGATCGGCGCGGCGAGATTGATGCCAGCGAACCGGTTTCCGCCCGCGGGGTCGGCATCGGAACGGAGGTTGACCGGCACCGCCATCGGCAGCGTCTCGACCGGCACACCCTTGGCTTCGTGGTAGAGCCGCAGCGCACCGCACAGGCCTGCCAGGTACGCGTCGTTGATCGAACCTCCGGCGGCCTTGGCGGCGCGGTGCAAGACGCCGAACTCGATGTCGATGGCCTCGCTGCGCGACGACAGGCTTCGCCGCCGCAGCAGCGGCGACGGATCGGCGACCGGCCCCATCACGCGCGCACCCGACATGGCGTACTCGACGGCGCTGCCGAGCCGTGAGATCGGATCGCGGATCACTTCCCCTGCAACGTGGGCGGCGCCGAACAACGCGCCGCGCATGCGGCCCGCGATCGTGCCAGGCAACCGGAAGAACCCCTGCCGCATCAGGTCGTTGGGCGACAGGTCCTGCGGGATGGGAAGCGGAGGAAGGGGCGCAGGCGCCGGCTCCCGCTCGAGGTCATACAGATTGGCGAACATCTCGACTCCGCCGACGCCGTCGGTGACCGCGTGGCTGAGGTGCACGACCATCGCGGCGCGGTCGTCGGCGAGTCCCTCGACGAGCGTCGCGGTCCACAGCGGCCGGGAGATGTCGAGCGGGGATTGCGCGGCGACCTCGGCGAAGTCGAGCACCTGACGAAAGGTTCCCGGTTGCGGTGCACGCACGCGCCGCAGGTGGAAGTCGAGGTTGAAATCGGGGTCGACGACCCATCGGGGGGCCACGGTCGGCAGCGTCGGCATCACCACCTTCTGCCGCAACCGCAGAACCTTGCGCGAGGCCGCCTCGAACTTGGCGCGGAACGTGTCCCAATCCGGCGCGCAGTCGAGGATCTCGACGGTCATGATTCCCGAGCGGGTGCGCGGATTCGCCTCACCGCGGTGCAGGATCTGGTCGAGCGGGCTGAGTTCCTCGGGGAGTCCCGCCGCATCGAGTTCCGGCACGTCGCTCATAGGCCGTAGCGTCCTCCTGTCGTGAAGCTGTCGTCACCACGCTAGTCGGCGTGAACACGGTGCGAGAGCCCTTTAGCGCTGACGTGCGACGGGAGTTGCAGCGTGCTGACCGGTGACGCTGTGGGCAATTGGTTAGGGTTAGCCCACCCGCCCCCGTAGCTCAGTGGATAGAGCAACCGCCTTCTAAGCGGTCGGTCGCAGGTTCGAGTCCTGCCGGGGGCGCTCACCGCGGAATTTGGTCCCGGTCGATACTTGACCCGATGCCCACCAACGACGTCGCGCACCGGCTCAGCCCGCTGCCGGAGACCGGATACGTCTACCGCACGGCGTGGCGAGTCGCCACCGGCGACATCGACGGCGACCTGAACCTGCGCCTCGACGGCGTGGCCCGCTACATCCAGGAGGTCGGCGCGGAGAACCTCGTCGACGCCGGCGAGGCCGACGACCACCCGCACTGGCTCGTCCAGCGCACCGTCATCGACGTCATCGAGCCGATCGATTTCCCGAACGAGATCTCGTTCAGCCGCTGGTGCTCGGCGTTGTCGACCCGGTGGTGCACGATGCGTGTCGACCTGGTCGGCAGCGACGGGGGCCGCATCGAGACCGAAGGCTTCTGGATCGCCATCAACAGCAAGACGTTGACGCCGCAGCGCGCCTCGGACAGCCTGATCGCGCGGTTCGCCACCACCACCGACGAACTGCGCCTCAAGTGGCGGCCCTGGTTGACCAACCTCGAGGACGCCGACGAGCAGATCCCGTTCCCGCTGCGTCGCACCGACATCGACATCTTCGAGCACGTCACCAACACCGCGTACTGGCACGCCATTCACGAAGTGATGGCCCTCTTGCCCGATCTCGGCCGCGCCCCGTACCGCACCGTGGTCGAGTACCGCAGGCCCATCCGGTACGGCGAGGACGTGACCATCCGGTGGGCGCGCCGCGGTGACGCTGTGGACATCGCGCTGACCGTCGGCGAGGACGTCCGCGCCGCGGCTCTGATCGCCAAGCTGTAGCCCGTCGCGTACTATCGCGCCAAGCGCTGGTGTTTGCTGCGCATGGGGTGGGAGGACGAGGGATGGCCGGTTCGGGCAAAAGGTGGACTCGGTTGGCGACGGGCGTGGCCGCCGCGGGGGTTGCGACCTGTGTCGTCGGCCTCGCGGCCACCCAGCCGGCTTCGATCTCCTCGGCGATGGTGGACCTGACCGCTCTCATCGTCGTGGGCAGCTCGACGAACCCGACCGGGGCGGGTGTGGCGGACTTCTTCGGCGGCAAGTTCAACAACCCGACGTACACCGGTGCCGACGGCAAAAACATCGTCTACGTCGACTTCCGCACCGGTCCGGCCGGCATCGAGCAGGCCCTCAGCGAGCACCCCGGCGAACAGAACGCGGTACTGGCCTCGGGCTGGGGCGCGGCGAACGCCAGTTTGCTGCTTCTACGGAATCGGACGGATCTGAAGGACACCGTATTCATCCTCGACAACGATGTCGCGCGCCCCGACGGCGGCTTCGGCACCCGGTATCCGTGGTTCGCGCTGATCGGGGTGAACCCCATCCCGACCCCGAGCAATGTGCCCGCGTTGCGCGTCGTCAACACCGGGTACGAGTACGACTACAACTCCAACGCCCCGGCGGACGTGCTGAACCCCGTCGCCGCGGTCAATTCGCTGGTCGGCTACCTCTACACCCGGCTGAACCAGTCCGAGCGCGAGCTCCCGGTCGACGCCGAGGGCAAGCCCACCGTCCACTGCGGCGCCAACACCTGCGCGATCCTCACGACCGGCGACGTCCTCGACTGTCCGGACGCGCAGTGCAGCGCTCCCCCCGGCGACAGGATCACGGCCTACGTCACCGAGCGGGACAACACCACCTACGTCACGTACACCGCCGAAGAGCTTCCGCTCACCCGGCTGATCCGCGACGTCTTCGGCGATCAGCTCGCCGAGCTCACCGGGCCGGTACTGAAGCTGGCCGTCGACTCGGCCTACTACGGCGGCAACCCGATCCCCCGCGATCCGAGCGCCTACCGCCCGGCACGGATCGCTCCCCCGCCCGGCGAATTGTTGGCCACGGCAGTGAAGGTCCCCGGTGCGATCCTGCAGGGCCTGTCGGCGGCGTCCGCGCCGCGCCCGACGACGCAGCCGGAAACGGCGGTCGAGCAGGAGGCAACGGTGGACCCGGAGCCGACGGTCGAACCGGAGACGACGCAACGTCGGACCGACACCACACGGCTGGCCACGGCAGAGCCGCCTCGACGGCCCGGGGCCGATGACCCGGAGACCGCGCAGAAGCGCCGACCGCAGCTGAACGTGCTGCGCGACAGCGTGAGAGCCCTGCCCGGCAAGCTCCGTGACGGATTCGGCCCGAAACGCGTTCAGCGGCACGACGATTCCGCTACCGAAGGCCCGCAGCTCGGCACCCCAGACGTTTCCGGAAACGACACCACGGGCGGCAACGCCGGCACACCCGGCGACGACGCGAAGGCGGGGGCCGACGCCGCCGCCTGACCGCCTCCGGGTCACCGGTCGAGCGATATCTGCCTGGCGGCAGCGCCCGGTCGATAGACTCGGCGGCGTGAACTCGAGGCGCGGGATGGCCGCCGCCGTATCGGCAGGCGCGATGGCCTTCGCGCTCGCCCTGCCTGCGCATGCCGCGCCGCCGCCCAGCTACGGCAGCAACGGCGTCTTCAACGTCACCACGAACCCCCGACCGGGCTGGACCACGGCCTCGATCGAGCCCGGGCGGTACCGGGTGGATCAGGCGCCCAGCATGTTTCCGTACCAGAGCGCACCGGGCTTCTGGTACCGCTGCCATAACTTCCCTTGCAGCCCTAGCTATCCGGGAAACCTGATCGCCTCGGGCGGCGCGATTCGCGACGTCCCGACCTTCGTCGACATCCTGCCCAGCGATGTCGCGGTGGCACTGCACAACGTCACGCTGACCGTCGCCCCCTGACGGGTCACTAGGCTGAGCCGGTGACTGATCCGGTACTGATCCACATCGAAGACCGCGTCGCGGTCCTCACCGTCAACGACCCCGAGCGCCGAAACGCGGTGACGTTCGAGATCTCCACCGCACTGCGCGAAGCCGTCGACGCCGCAGAGGCCGATCCGGATGTGCACGCGGTCATCGTCACCGGCGCGGGCAAGGCGTTCTGTGCGGGCGCCGACCTGAGCGCGCTCGGCTCGGCGACCGAGGACGGACTGCGCAAGATCTACGACGGTTTCCTCGCCGTCGCCAACTGCGCGCTGCCGACCATCGCGGCGGTGAACGGCGCCGCCGTCGGCGCCGGACTGAACCTGGCGCTGGCGGCCGACGTGCGTATCGCCGGGCCCGCCGCGCTGTTCGACCCCCGCTTCCAGAAGTTGGGCATCCACCCCGGCGGAGGAGCGACCTGGATGCTGCAGCGCGCGATCGGTCCGCAGGCCGCCCGCGCGTCACTGCTGTTCGGCAAGCGCTTCGACGCCGAGGCCGCCGTCCGCTACGGCCTGGCGCTCGAGGTCGCCGACGATCCCGTAGCCGCGGCGAGGGAACTGGCCAAGGGCCCGGCGGGAGCACCGCGCGAGGTGGTGCTCGCGACCAAGGCGTCGATGCGGGCGACGGCCAACCCCGGGGTCGTCGACGTCGACCAGCACCGCATCGCGGTCGACACCGAACTCGGCCCGCAGGCCACCTCGATCCGCTCCCCCGAGTTCGCCGAACGGCTCGCCGCGGCGCGGCGCCGATGACTCAGACGCGGCCGACGTAGAACCAGCGTCCCGCTCGCCGTTCGAATCGGCTGCGCTCGTCCATCGCGCCCGGCCGCCCCGCCCGAAGGTAGCGGGCCGTGAATTCGACCTCACCGTGGTCGTCGGTCTCGCCGCCGGCGACCACGTCGCTGATGACGAGCCCGGTCCAAATCACCTCGTCATCGAGCGTAACGTCGGACGGCCGTGTGCGCGGATGCCACGTCGTGAACAAATAATCCCCAACACCTTTTGCGAAGGCGGAGTAGCGCGACCGCATCAGCTCCTCGGCGGTGGCGGCGACGCGCGCACCGTCGTGCAGGGGTTCGCAGCACGCGGCGTAAACGTTTCCGCTGCCGCACGAGCATGAATCCTTCTGCGCCATGGCCGAATCGTGCACTACAGGTCGAGCAGCGCCGTGTCCGGCGCTTCGATCAGGTCGCGAAGTTCGCACATGAACGCCGCCGCCTGCGCACCGTCGGCGATCCGGTGGTCGAACGCGCAGGTGAGGTTCATCGTCGGCCGTGCCACCACCGCGCCGTCGACGACCACCGCGCGCGGTTTGAGCGAACCGATGCCGAGGATGGCGGCTTCGGGGTAGTTGATCACCGGGACTCCGTCGTCGAGGCCGAGCGCACCGAAGTTCGACACGGTGAACGTCGAGCCCTGCAGCTCGGTCGGTTTGAGCGTGCCCGCCCGCGCACCGACGATCAGCCGGGCCACCTCGTCGGCGAGCTGGCGGGTGGTCTTGAGGTGGGCATCGCTGACGACGGGAACCAGCAAGCCTCGCGGCGCCGCCACCCCGAAGCCGAGGTGCACGGCCGAATGCAGGTGGATCTGCGCGCCTTCGGTGGTCTCCACCCACGTGGCGTTGAGGGTGGGGTGATGTCGCAGCGCGATGGTCAGCAGGCGCAGCGTGAGCACGAACGGCGTGATCGGCGCCTCGTCGCCGGCGCGGTCGCGAAGCCGGTCCCGCAGCCCCAGCAGGTTCGTACCGTCCACTTGCACGGCGGTGTGTGCGTCGGGAATCTGCTTGCGCGACATCGTCATACGACGCGCCATCTCGGCCTGGACTCCACTGACCGTCACCATGTCGGGGCTGGGCGCGGACCTGCCCGCCGCGGCGAGTACGTCCTCGCGGGTGACCACACCGTCGGGTCCCGAACCCGTCAGCGTCGCCAGGTCCACGTTCAGTTCGGCGGCGAGCTTGCGCACCGCAGGCTTGGCGCGGGCACGGTGCGGCGGCGGTGTGGTCGTTCGCCTGCTCTGGTCCATCGCGTCATCGGCGCCGTATCCGACAAGCACGGGTTTGCGCTTCTGGACGGGCTTTTCGGCGTCGGTCGCGATGCGCACCAGCGTCGCGCCGACGGGTAGCGTCTCGCCTTCGCGGCCACCCAGTTCGACCACGCGGCCCGCGTACGGGCTCGGGATCTCGACCTCGGCCTTGTTGGTTTCCACCGTGCAAAGCGTCTGATTGAGTTCGACCTCGTCGCCGACCGCGACGCTCCACGCGGTGATCGTCGCGTCCTCGAGACCCTCGCCGAGATCGGGAACCAGAAAGGCCATCACCGTCATGGCTGCTCCAAGGTGCGTTCGATGCAATCGAGCAGCCGGTCGACCCCCGGCAGCCACAGCTTCTCCAGCCGCGCAGGCGGATAGGGCGTGTCGAATCCGGTCGCCCGCAACACCGGCGCCTCGAGGTCGTAGAACAACTCCTCCGAGATGCGTGCCGCCAATTCGGCGCCGAAACCCAGTGTGCGCGGCCCCTCGTGCATCACCACGACCCGGCCGGTGCGCCGCACCGACTCCGAAACCGCCTCGAAATCCAGCGGATTGAGCGTGCGCAGGTCGAGAACCTCGACGCTCCAGCCGTGGCGCTCGGCGGCGACGTCCGCCGCGCCCAGCGCGGTGGCCACCAGCGGGCCGTAGGTCACCACGGTGACGTCGGTGCCGACGCGGCGGGTCGCCGCCCGCCCCAGCGGCAGCCCCGGAGCCGAGGTGTCGACGGGCTCGCGGGTCCAGTATCGGCGCTTGGGCTCGAGATAGATGACGGGGTCACGGCTGGTGATCGCTTGCCGTAGCAGCCAATACGCATCCGAGGGTGTCGAGGGCACCACCACCTTCAGCCCCGCGGTGTGCAGCCAATAAGTTTCGGTCGACTCAGAGTGGTGTTCGACCGCGCCGATTCCGCCGAACGACGGGATGCGGATCGTCACCCGCATGTCGACGTCACCGCGCGTACGCATCCGGTACTTCGCAAGATGGCTGACAATCTGGTCGAAGGCCGGTGCTGCGAACCCGTCGAACTGGATCTCGGGTACGGGGACGAAGCCACGCAGGGCCATTCCGATTGCAATCCCGACGATCGCCGACTCGGCCAGTGGCGTGTCGAAACACCGAGCGGCACCGAAGGTTTCGGCCAGGCCCTCGGTGACGCGGAAGACGCCGCCGAGCGTCGCGACGTCCTCACCGAACACCAGCACCCGCTCGTCGGAGGCCATCGCGTCGTGCAGGGCGCGGTTGATGGCCTGTGCCATGGTCAGGGTCGGCGCATCGGTCACCGCGGGCAGCGAGGTCAGCAGATGCTCGGGAGGTTCGTCCTCGCCGAACATCGGTGGCCGTTCGATGATCTGCGTCATGTCACACCTCCTTCGCGAGTTCGGCGGCGAGTTGGTCGCGTTGGGCCGCGAGATCGGGCGTGATGTCGGCATAGACCGTGTCGAACATCTCGGTGACGTCGTAGTCCTCGTCGCCGACGACCGCGTCGCGCAGTTCGGCTCGCAGCCGTACCGACCTCGCCTTGACCCGTTCCTCGAGCCGGTCGGTCCACACCCCCACCGACTGCAGATAGGTGCGGTAGCGCGCGATCGGGTCGCGTGCCGCCCACTCCTGCACCTCGGCCGGGCTGCGGTAGCGGTTCGGGTCGTCGGAGGTGGTGTGCGGACCCATCCGGTAGGTGATCGCCTCGATGAGTGTCGGACCGCCACCCTCGCGGGCCCGGCGCGCGGCTTCGGCGGTGACCGCGAAGCATGCGAGCACGTCGTTGCCGTCGACGCGGATCCCCGGCATCCCGTAGCCGGTGGCGCGGTGCGCGATGGACGGCCCGGCCATCTGCTGCCGGACCGGCACCGAGATCGCCCACTGGTTGTTCTGGACGAAGAACACGCACGGCGCCTTGTAGACGGCGGCGAAGTTCAGCGCCTCGTGCACGTCACCCTCGCTGGTGGCGCCGTCGCCGATGAATGCCAGCGTCACCGACTCCTCGCCCAACCGCTGAGCGGCCATGGCCGCCCCGACCGCGTGCAGTCCGTGGGTGCCGATCGGGATGGCGATCGGCGCGACGCATTTCTCGGTAAAGCCCAGCCCGCCGTGCCATTTCCCGCGCCACACCGCGGCGATCTGCGCGGGCGTGATGCCGCGTAGCAGGAAGGCGCCGATCTCGCGGTACTGCGGGAACAGCCAGTCGGTCTTGCGCAGGCATGCCGCGGCACCGATCTGGGCGGCCTCCTGGCCGTGGCATGACGCGAACAGCGCCAACTCACCCTGTCGCTGCAGGTTGACGAACTCGCCGTCGAGGTCGCGGGTGACGACCATGGCCTCGTAGAGCCAGGCCAGCGTCTCGGGGGGAAGATCTCGGCGGTACCGGGATTCGGGGGTCGGCGTCCCGTCCGGGGCGACCAGTGAAACGGGCTCCATCTCGACGTCGAACGACTCGAGGGGTGCCGAAACGGTCCCTGCCATACCGCCTCCTAAGGCCACTGACGGCGGATCGCGCCGTCAGGCGACTGAGGTGCTCAGCACGGAGGCGGGTAGAGCAGAACCTCTGGTCGGAGGCTGTCGGCTAGTCGCCGGGGTGGGGCGCTAGCTGGACGATGCGCTCTGCTCGCCGCAGTACTGGGGCATCCACCATTATGCCTTCGAACTGGAAGACGCCCCGGGCTTCGCGGGCCGCGTCGAGCACGTGTCGCGCCCATTGCACCTGTTCGGGTGTCGGCGCATAGCCCTCCCGGATCACCGCGACCTGGGACGGATGGATCGCGACCTTGACGTCGAAGCCGACCGCCACGGCGTCGTCGACCTCGCCTCGCAGGCCCTCGAGGTCCTTGATATCGAGGTACACCGAGTCCAGCGCCAGTCGGCCGTAGGCCTTCGCGGCCAGCAGCGTCTGCGATCGCACATGGCGGGCGACCTCGCGGTAGCTGCCGTCGGGGTACCGGTTGGCGGTGCCACCGGTCACCGCGAACAGGTCCTCGGCGCCCCACATGAGCGCGACCGCGTTCTCCATGCGCGCCAGGTCGGTCACGGCCAGCGCGCCGAGCGGGGTCTCGATCAGCACCACGACGTCGAGCGGCGCCAGGTCGCGCACCTGTTGCGGGTCCTCGGTCTTGGCGAGCATGACCGTGGTGTAGTCGGTCTTGGCCAGCGTCTCGAGGTCGAGGGGATGATCGGCCGTGCCGGCCGGGTTGACGCGCACCACCGTTCGCTGCGGGTCGAGACGGGTCTCGATGAGCGCCGCACGGGCGGCCTCCCGGTCCTTGGCGGCGACGCCGTCCTCGAGGTCGAGGATCACGACATCGGCGGCCGCGGCGGCCTTCTCGAACCGCTCCGGGCGGTCGGCGGGGCAGAACAGCCAGGCGGGTCCCGTCGCGAGCGCCACTATGCGTCACCCTCCGGTCGCTTGCGCACCATGGTTTTTCGAGAAGCGGTCGCCACGATGTCGCCGTGTTGGTTGCGGCCGACGTGGGAGAAGGTCACGATGCCCTCACCGGGGCGGCTCTTGGACTCACGCTTCTCGAGCACCTCGGACTCCGCGTAGAGCGTGTCGCCGTGGAAAAGCGGTTTCGGGAAGGCGATTTCACCGAAGCCCAGGTTGCCGACGATGGTGCCCTGCGTCAGCTGGGTGACCGACAGCCCGACGAGGGTCGACAGCGTGAACATCGAGTTGACCAGCCGCTGGTTGAACGGCGGCAGGGCGTCGGAGAACGCGGCGTCCAGATGCAGCGCCTGGGTGTTCATCGTCAGAGTCGTGAACAAGACGTTGTCCGCCTCGGTGATCGTGCGTCCCGGACGGTGCTGATACAGCACACCAGTCTCGAACTCCTCGTACCACAGCCCGCGCTGAACGACGATTTTCTTGTCGCTGTCGGTCTGATCGTTCACTCCGCTCACAGGCCCAGCTCCCGCCCGATCAGCATCAACTGCACTTCCGTTGTGCCCTCGCCGATTTCGAGGATCTTGCTGTCGCGGTAATGCCGTGCGACGGAGTACTCGTTCATGAAGCCGTAGCCGCCGAAGATCTGGGTCGCGTCGCGGGCGTTGTCCATCGCGGCCTCGCTGGCCACCATCTTGGCGATGGACGCCGCCTTCTTGAACGGCTTTCCGGCCAGCATCAGCGCGGCGGCGTCGTAGTACGCCGTGCGGGCAATGTGTGCCCGCGCCTCCATGCGCGCGATTTTGAAGGCGATCGCCTGATAGCTGCCGATGGCGGCGCCGAAGGCCTCGCGTTCCTTGGCGTACTTGACCGATTCGTCGACACACCCCTGGGCCGCCCCGACCGACAGCGCGGCGATCGCGATGCGGCCCTCGTCGAGGATGCGGAGGAAGTTCGCATATCCCCTGCCGCGCTCACCGAGCAAATTCTCCTCGGGCACGCGCACATCGTCGAAGCTCAGCGGGTGGGTGTCCGAGGCGTTCCAGCCGACCTTGCTGTAGGCCGGCTCGGCGGTGAAGCCGTCGATGGGCACCGGCACCAGGATCGACGAAATCTCTTTCTTGCCATCAAGTTTCTCGCCCGTCACCGCCGTCACCGTCACCAGCTTGGTGATGTCGGTGCCCGAGTTGGTGATGAACTGCTTGGAACCGTTGATGACCCAGTGGCCGTCGTCGAGCCGGGCCGTGGTCTTGGTGGCGCCCGCGTCGCTGCCCCCACCGGCTTCGGTCAGGCCGAACGCGCCGAGCGCCTTACCGCTTGCCAGCAGCGGGAGCCACTCTTCCTTCTGCTTGTCGGAACCGAACCGGTACACCGGCATCGCGCCCAGCGACACCCCCGCTTCGAGCGTGATCGCGACGCTCTGGTCGACCTTGCCGAGTTCCTCGAGCGCGAGGCACAGCGCGAAGTAATCGCCGCCCATGCCGCCGTACTCCTCGGGAAACGGCAGGCCGAACAGGCCCATGTCGGCCATGCCCGCGACGACCTCGTACGGGAACGAGTGTTCCTCGTCGTGCTTGGCGGCGACGGGCGCCACCACGCTCTGGGCGAAGTCGCGAACCGTTTTGGCCAGCTGTTCGTAGTGATCCGGCAGCATGCCGGTGGCCAGAAAGTCGCTCATAATTGTTCCTCCACTGCGGGGTCCGCGATGACCTTCGCCAGCAACTGACCCACCTTGACTTGATCGCCTTCGGCGACAAGGAGTTCCACCACGCCGTCGACCGGGGCGCTCAACGCGTGTTCCATCTTCATGGCCTCGACGGTGACCACGACCGTGCCCGCCGTGACCCGATCGCCCTCGGCGACCCCGACGGCCACCACGGAACCCGGCATCGGGCTTGTCAACTCGGCGTCGCCGCTGTGCGCGTCGTCGGGCCGCACCGGCGCTTCGCGCACCTCGTCGACCGCCAGGGTGCGGCCGCCGTCCGCCAGCCAGACCCGACCGTCTTCGGCCGCCACGACGTAATCGGTTCGGACACCGTCGAATGTGACCGCCAGCCGGTCGCCGGCCGACGACGCCGACAGTGGGCGCGCTTGCCCGTCCTCGATCGCCGCGTTGCCCGCCGACGGCGTCCCGCTGAGGTGGACGTGGTCGATGCGTTCACCCGACTGCAGTCGATACGTCGTCGGCGCATGCCGGCCCATCCGCCAGCCGGACGGGACCGCCCACAGGTCGCCGACGGGTTCCGGCCATGCGCGCAGCCACTTGTACGCCGCGGCGGCGACCAGGTCGACGTCCCGAGCGGCCGCCGGCGCGAAGTCCGGGCTGCGGCGGTCCAGTAGGCCGGTGTCGAGGCGGCCGGCCGCGACGTCGGGTTCGGCGAGAAGGAACCGCAGGAACTCGATGTTCGTGGTGACACCCAATACGGCGGTCTGCGCCAGCGCACGGTCGAGCGCACGAAGGGCGCCCGGCCGGTCCTCGGCGTGCGCGATGACCTTCGACAGCATCGGGTCGTAGTCGCTGCCGATCACCGAGCCCGGGGCCAGCCCCGAGTCGACGCGGACGCCGGGCCCCTGCGGCTCGGCGAGGTCCAACACCTCGCCACCCGTGGGCAGGAAGCCGCGCCCGGGATCTTCGGCGTAGACGCGGGCCTCGATCGCGTGCCCGGTCATGACGATGTCGTCCTGCGCGATCGACAGCTTCTCCCCCGCGGCGATCCGCACCTGTTGCTCGACGAGGTCGATGCCGGTGACCATCTCGGTGACCGGATGCTCGACCTGCAGGCGGGTGTTCATCTCCATGAAGAAGAACTCGTCGGGCCGGTCGGCGGACACGATGAACTCGACGGTGCCCGCGCCGGTGTAGTCGACGCTGCGCGCGGTGTCGCACGCCGCCGCGCCGATCCTCGCCCGCGTCGCCGCGTCCAGCAGCGGCGACGGCGCCTCCTCGATGACCTTCTGGTGTCGGCGCTGCAGGCTGCATTCGCGTTCGCCGAGGTGCACGACGTTGCCGTAACCGTCGGCGAGCACCTGCACCTCGATGTGGCGCGGGTTGAGCACGAACCGTTCGAGGAACAGGGTGTCGTCGCCGAACGCGGCGGCGGC
>NZ_LZJE01000153.1:0-7177 GCF_001666865.1 Mycobacterium sp. E136 | reverse complement strand
CGGCGTGGTTGCCGGCAGGGGAAGCCATCTGGGCACCGGCGGGATGGCGTCGAAGCTGTCGTCGGCGCTGCTGGCCGCCGACGCCGGGGTTCCGGTGTTGTTGGCCGCGGCCTCCGAGGCACCGACGGCGTTGTCCGACGCCTCGGTCGGCACCGTGTTCGCGCCGCGGCCCGAGCGGATGTCGGCGCGCCGCTTCTGGGTGCGCTACGCCGCCGAGGCCGCAGGGGCGCTGACGCTGGACGACGGCGCGGTGCGCGCGGTGGTCAAGCAGCGGCGCTCGCTGCTGCCCGCCGGGATCACCGCGGTGTCGGGGCGGTTCTACGGCGGCGACGTCGTCGAGTTGCGGGCGCAGGACGGCACGATGGTCGCGCGTGGCGTGGTCGCGTACGACCGCGGTGAACTGGCGACGATGCTGGGCCGCTCGACGTCGGACCTGTCGCCGGAGCTACGACGCCCCGCGGTGCACGCCGACGACCTCGTCGCCGTCTGATCCTCACGCCGAGGTCGCGACCGCGGGCAGTTCGTCGGCCAGCAGCGCCAGCATGGGTGAGCATCCGTTGTCGACCTTGACCGTCGCCAACGCGTCACCGCGGGTCGGACCCCGGTTGACGATCGCGACCGGCATGCCCGCCGCGGCGGCGTGGCGCACGAAGCGATAGCCCGAGTACACCGTCAGCGACGACCCGGCGACCAGCAGGGCGTCGGCCGCGTCGACCACCGAATACGCCTCGGCCACACGTTCTTTCGGCACGCTCTCACCGAAGTAGACGATGTCGGGTTTGAGCATGCCGCCGCAGCGGGGGCAGTCGACGACGCGGAAGGAGCTGGTTTCGCCGACGACGGCGTCGGCGTCCGGTGCGACCGCGATACCGCCGACGGACTCCGCGACTCGCTGCGCGAAGCCCGGGTTGGCCTGCTCGAGCAGATCGGCCAGGGCGGCTCGGCTCATCGTCTGGGCACAGTCCAAGCAGATCACCTGCGCGTAAGTGCCGTGCAGGTTGACGACGTTGTCGCTGCCCGCCTTGGTGTGCAGCAGGTCGACGTTCTGGGTGATGAGCCCCGACACCACGCCCGCCGCTTCGAGCGCGGCCAGGGCACGGTGGCCGGCGTTGGGCAGCGTGGCGTCCATATGGCGCCAGCCGAGGTGGTTGCGCGCCCAGTAGCGCTGCCGGAACACCGGGTCGGAGGTGAACTGGCGGATCGTCATCGGGTTGCTCGGCGGGGAGTCCGGCCCGCGGTAGTCCGGGATCCCGGAGTCGGTGGACATGCCGGCCCCGGTGAGCACGGCGATGCGCCGGTCACGCAGCAGGGCGACGAGTTCGGGTGCCTCCACCAGATCGAGGGTAGGCGCTCGGCGAAAACCCGACGTCGGGTGCTTAGCGGGTTGATCGCCCGCACCAGGCGCTAGTTCGCCAGCGCCTGCGGCGACAGTTCCTTGAGCATCGCGTTCGCCCACCGCATCTGCCGCAGGGCCTGCGGATGGCAGCGTTGGGTCAGCTCGAGTAGCCGCTCGTCCTTGGCCGCCTGGGCGCCCTGCGCCAGCAGTTCCCAGTCCAGCGAGACGCCGGCCGCCAGCCGGTGCAGCCGCCGCAGATCCGCCAACAACAGCAGGGCGGGTTCGGGCCGTCGGCCCAGCCGGTCGCTGACCCACTGCTGGGCCACCTCGGTGACGGCCTTGGTCCGCGGATGTGCGCGCAACCGGATGCCGTAGCGGGGACCGATCTGTGCGATCAGGTCGACGTGTTCGCGCGACCAGACGGTGAGGTCCATCGCGACGTGATAGATGCCGTGGTCGTTGTGGTGGCGCGCGGCGATCGCGTCGAGCGAGCGGGCCAGCCGCAGTTCGGAGCGGTGCAGTTCGCGCAGCGCCAGGCCGAGTTTCATCGCGACTCCGCTCCGGTCGGCACGACGGCCAGCCGGGCCGCCGCGGTCTTGAAGATCGGTTGCTTGGACACCGGGTCCCAGTCGGTCATGGTGAGTTCGTTGGCGGCCCGGTCGTGCTCGCTGTCGTCGGCGTCCCAGTAGCCGTAGTGGAACGGCAGGAACAGCACTCCGGTGCGGATGCCGGTGATGCGCGCCTTGGCGCGGACCCGTCCGCGCGGTGTTTCGACCTCGACCAACTCGCCGTCGCGGACACCGAGGCGGCGCGCGTCGGACTCGGCCAACTCGACCCACACCTCGGGGGCCGCCGCGGCGAGTTCCGGAACGCGTCCGGTCTTGGTCCTGGTGTGAAACTGGTACACCGTGCGCCCGGTGATCAGCGCGAACGGGTAATCGTCGCTCGGAATCTCGTGCGCAGGCAGGTATTCGGCCGCCTTGATGATCGCCTTGCCGTCGGGGTTCATCGCCCCGTACTCGGTCGGCTCCAGCGGTGCACCGGTGATCAGGTCCTTCCCATACGCCTCGCAGTAGTCGGGCGCCGCCCAGAATTTTCCGTCGGCGTAGAGACGTTCGGTGCCGTCGGGATGCTCGGCGTTACACGGCCATTGGATTCCGCTGCCGCCGCGCAACATGTCGTAATTCAGGCCCGTGTAGTCGCACGGCCGCCCGGCGCTGCAGCGCTGCCACGCGGCGAACGCGGACTCCGGATCGGTCCATGACGGCAGCGGATCGCCGTCGCGGTCACGAAAATCCATGCGGCGCGCGTAGTCGAGGAAGATGTCGAGATCGGGGCGGGCCTGACCGGGCGGATCGATGGCCTTCTCCGACAGGTGCACGGTGCGATCGGTGTTGGTGAATGTGCCGGTCTTCTCGCCCCACGCGGCGGCCGGTAGCACCACGTCGGCGAGTTCGGTTGTCTCCGTGGGGAAGATGTCCTGCACGACGACGAACAGTCGCTGCTGGCTCAGAATGCTGCGGATGCGGCGCAGCTCGGGCAGTGAGACCGCCGGATTCGTCGCGCTGATCCACAGCAGACGCAGCGTGCCCTGCTCGGCGTAGCGGAACATCTGCATCGCGTGCGTGGGCGGCGCATAGTGCGGGATCTGCGTCATGTCGAGGTTCCACAGCCGCGCCAATTCCTCGATGTGACTGTCGTTGGACCAATTTCGGAAGCCGGCCAGGTCGCCGTCGGCGCCGCATTCGCGGGTGTTCTCGGCGGTCGGCTGACCGTTCATCTGCAGCACCCCACATCCCGGCTGGCCGAGCATGCCGCGCAGGATGTGCACGTTGTTGACCTGAACCGCGGCGGCCGTGGCCTGATGGGACTGGTAAAACCCTTGCAGCACCGTGGACAACAGTCGTTGCGCGGTGCCCAGCAACCACGCCGCGGTACGAATGTCGTCGGCGGAGACGCCGCAGATCTCGGTGGCGCGCTCGGGCGGGAATTCGGCGACGCGCTTGCGCAGCTCGTCG
Organism: Mycobacterium sp. E136; assembly: GCF_001666865.1. Taxonomy (NCBI): domain Bacteria; kingdom Bacillati; phylum Actinomycetota; class Actinomycetes; order Mycobacteriales; family Mycobacteriaceae; genus Mycobacterium; species Mycobacterium sp. E136. Next base: position 3,823 of record NZ_LZJE01000153.1, on the reverse strand, counting down.
AAACCCACGGCGTGCGCGTGGATGTAGTCGTGGTCGATCCAGTCGTTTTCCACGATCTCGTGCAGGAGGGCGTTCATCAGCGCGACGTTGGTGCCGGGCAGCGGCGCCAGATGAACCGTCGCGTGCTCGGCCACGGGGGTCTTGCGCGGATCGACGCACACGATGGCCGGCGGGTTTGGGCCGGCCAGCCGGTCGAGCATCCGCATCCACAACACGGTCTGGGTCTCGGCGACGTTGTGGCCGTACAGCGCGATGACGTCGGCGTGATCGACGTCGGCGTAGGAACCGGGTTGCCCGTCGCAGCCGAATGATTCCTTGAGTGCCTCGGCGGCCGTCGCGGTGCACAACCGGGTGTTGCCGTCGACGTGGTTGGTGCCGATCGCGCCGTGTGCGATGACACCGAGCGTGTAGTACTCCTCGAGGAACAGCTGGCCCGAGGTGTAGAAACCGAACGCCGAAGGGCCGTACCGGTCGAGCAGGCGCTTGCTGTGCCGCACCACCTGATCCATGGCGGTGTCCCAATCACATTCGGTCAGTTGGCCGTTGACGCGGATCATCGGTGTGGTGAGGCGATCGGGTGAGGCGTTGGCCTGCCACCCGTAGAAGTCCTTTGGGTCGAGTCGACCATGGTTCACACGGTCGGCCTCGCGGCCCCGCACGCCGACGATCCGGCCGTCCTTCACCGCGATGTCCAGGCCGTCGCCGTTCGAGTGCAGGATGGCTGCCGATTGCACCCAGCGGTCAACCGATTCCGGCGTCACGCCGTCGGCCAGATGCATGTCCGGTCGCGCAGGCCATTCTCCGTCGCGCGGATACGGAGTCCGCGCGCCCCACGGTTCGGCTATCCGATTGGCGGGCACCCGGACGGCCTACCCGGTCAAAGCCGGGCGAAACCTCACTTCAAGCACTGCGCCGCGGGCGTGATCTCGGCGTTCATATTGCTTTTCATCATGGTCAGCGCGGCGTCGCTGAGTTCGGGGTCGATATGGGCGACGGCGTCCGGCGGGACGACGACGGGGAAGTGGCGAACGTAGGCGTCGAGTGCCGTGTAGAGGATGCACTGCTCGGTGACCTGACCGGTCAGGATGACCCGCTGCGGCTTCAACTGTCCCAGCAGATACGCGAGTGCCGTGGCGTAGAAGGCGCTGTGGCGCACCTTCGTCATCAGCCGGCAACCCTTCTGCGGGACGATCGGCTCGACCAGGTCCGGTCGCTCACCCTTCAGGGCCGACTGCACGATGTCGCTGAACTCCGCGGTGAAATCGCCGTAGTTGTCGTTGACGTAGATCAGGTCCACGTCGTCACGTTCCCGGGCCTCGGCGACGAGCTTGGAGAGCGGATCGATGATCTCGGCGACGTTCGGCGCCAGCTTCTCGGCGTCGGGATGTTGGTAGGTGTTCATCATGTCGATGACCAGCACGGCGGTGTCACTCATGGGGACTTGCATACCCCGTTCGGTTTTCGGGCAACAATGAGGCATGGATTTCTACTCGGCGTATCGGCACGGGTTCGTCCGCGTCGCCGCCTGCACGCATCACACGGCGCTCGCGGATCCGCAGGCCAACGCCGAGTCGGTGCTGCGGATGGCCCGCGCCTGCCACGACGACAGCGTCGCGCTCGCGGTGTTTCCGGAGCTGACGCTGTCGGGATACTCGATCGAGGACATCGTGATGCAGGACGCGCTGCTCGACGCGGTCGAGGATGCGGTGCTCGACATCGTCGTGGCCTCCGCCGACCTGATGCCGGTCCTGGTGATCGGTGCGCCGCTGCGCTATCGCCACCGGATTTACAACACCGCGGTCGTGATTCACCGCGGGCGGGTGCTCGGCGTGGCGCCGAAGTCGTATCTGCCGACCTATCGCGAGTTCTACGAGCGACGCCAGATGGCGCCCGGCGACGACATCCGCGGCGCCATCCGGATGGGTGACGCGGACGTGCCGTTCGGTCCGGATCTGTTGTTCACCGCGACCGACATGCCCGGTTTCGTGCTGCACGTCGAGATCTGCGAGGACATGTTCGTGCCCGTCCCGCCGAGCGCGCCGGCGGCGTTGGCCGGGGCCACGGTGCTGGCCAACCTGTCCGGAAGCCCGATCACCATCGGACGTTCCGAGGACCGCTGCCTGCTGGCGCGTTCCGCGTCGGCGCGGTGCCTGGCCGCCTACGTCTACGCCGCGGCGGGGGAGGGCGAGTCGACGACCGACCTCGCCTGGGACGGTCAGACGATGATCTGGGAGAACGGCGAATGCCTCGCGCAATCCGAGCGCTTCCCCAAAGGCGAGCGCCGATCCGTCGCCGATGTCGACCTGGAACTGCTGCGCTCCGAACGCATCCGGATGGGCACGTTCGACGACAACCGAAGGCACCACAGTGCGTCGACCGACACGTACCGCAGGGTCGAGTTCCAGCTCGATCCACCGTCCGGCGACGTCGGCCTGCTGCGCCACATCGAGCGGTTCCCGTTCGTCCCGTCGGATCCCGAACGGCTGGAACAGGATTGCTACGAGGCCTACAGCATCCAGGTGGCCGGGCTCGAACAGCGGTTGCGCGCGTTGGACTTTCCCAAGATCATCCTCGGCCTGTCGGGCGGCCTCGACTCGACGCACGCCTTGATCGTCGCCGCGCGCGCGATGGACCGCGAAGAGCGCCCGCGCAGCGACATACTCGCGTACACCATGCCCGGATTCGCCACGGGGGAGCGCACGAAGGGCAACGCCCAACGGTTGGCCGAGGCGCTCGGCGTGACGTTCGCCGAACTCGACATCAGCTCGACGGCGGAACTGATGCTCAAGAACATGGACCATCCGTTCGGCCGCGGGGAGAAGGTCTACGACGTCACGTTCGAGAACGTGCAGGCCGGACTGCGCACCGATTACCTGTTCCGGCTGGCCAACCAGCGCGGAGGAATCGTGCTGGGCACCGGCGACCTCTCCGAGCTCGCGCTGGGTTGGTCGACCTACGGTGTGGGCGATCAGATGTCGCACTACAACGTCAACGGCGGCGTTCCGAAGACGTTGATCCAGCACCTGATTCGCTGGGTCATCTCGTCGAAGCAGTTCGACGACAAGGTCAATGAGGTGCTGCAGTCGGTGCTCGACACCGAGATCTCGCCGGAGCTGGTGCCGGCGGGTGAGGACGAGGAGATCCAGAGCAGCGAGTCCAAGATCGGACCTTATGTGCTGCAGGATTTCTCGCTGTTTCAGGTGCTGCGCTTCGGGTTCCGGCCGTCGAAGGTGGCGTTCCTGGCGTGGCACGCCTGGAGCGATCCGCAACGCGGCGACTGGCCGACCGGATACCCCGAGGACAAGCGTCCGTCGTACTCGTTGAAGGAGATTCGGCACTGGCTACAGGTGTTCGCGCAGCGGTACTACTCGTTCGCCCAGTTCAAGCGGTCGGCGGTGCCGAACGGGCCCAAGGTCTCACACGGCGGATCGCTTTCACCGCGCGGTGACTGGCGGGCGCCCTCGGACATGTCCGCCCGCACCTGGCTCGACGAGATCGAGCGCGAAATCCCCGAAGACTAGCGGCGCTGCTGGTCGGTGGCGCGGACAGTCCGCGATAAGTGATCGGGTTTGAGTTCGCGCGGTCAGGCGGCTTGGTCTCCTGGAGGTGACGGCCCGCCGGGCTCAGTTGTTCGGCCGGGTGTTGGCGCTTCGCCCGGTTCGGTTTCGGCGGCCGGGTCCTTGTCGGCCGACACTGCGGCATCCTTGGCCGTGTCTTCAACCAGGGCGTCGTCGTCGTCGGGTCGGAGGAGGCGTTCGGGGCGGTGGTAGTAGTTGGTTCGGGCTTGGCCGGTGTCGAGGTCGGGTGGGGGGAGCCATTCGAC
>NZ_LZJE01000152.1:0-10118 GCF_001666865.1 Mycobacterium sp. E136 | reverse complement strand
GCCCTGCGCTGCCTCAAACGACGCCTGGCACGAGTCGTCTACAACCGCCTACACGCCGACGAACAAACACGCCACCACACGAACCAACCCACCGCGGCTTGACATAGGAGCAATGCTCGCGGTCCAGAGAAAAACTAGGTGACCTGGAAGTCGACGCTGTGCCAGCCCGTGGCGCCGTCGGGAATGGGGTCGGCGAGGTCGGCGGTCTGCACCGCGCCGCTGTTGTCGGTGGCCCGCACCGTGATGGTGTGCCGTCCCGGCTGAGCGGCCTGCCACGGGAAGCTCCACAGTCGCCAGGTGTCGTTGGAGTAGGCGGCGCCGAGTTCGGCGCGCTGCCAGTCGCCCTGCCCGTCGGGCCCGTCGATGCGCACCTCGACGTTGCGGACCCCGCAGATCTGCGCCCACGCGACACCGCCGAACGTCACCGGCCCGCGGGGCACGTCCTGACCGCTGCGCGGCACATCGATGCGGGACTCGGTCTTGATCGGGCCGCGCGGGGACCACCCCAGCCGCGTCCAGTAGGCCTCGGCGCGGTCGAAGCGCGTGACTTCAAGGTCGACAACCCATTTCGTCGCCGACACATACCCGTACAACCCCGGCACAACGAGGCGGACCGGATAGCCGTGGTTGGTCGGAAGCGGTTCGCCGTTCATGCCGACGGCCAGCAGCGCGCCGCGGTCGTCGGTGAGTGCGTCGACCGGGGTGCCCGCGGTGAACCCGTCGACCGACATGGACAGCACCATGTCGGCATCGGGGTGAACCTCGGCTTCTGCCAACAGGTCTCGCACGCGATAGCCCGTCCACGCGGCGTTGCCGATGAGATCGCCACCGACGGGGTTTGACACGCAGGTGAGCGTCACCAGCTTCTCGACCACATCGAAGCGGTCGAGATCGTCGAAGCGCAAGGTGATTTCGCGGTCGACCATGCCGTGGATGCGCAGCTGCCAGTTCTCCCGGCTCAACTGCGGCACGCTCAGCGCGGTGTCGATCCGGTAGAAGTCGGCGTTGCTGGTGACGAACGACGGCAGCGCAACGCCTTTCGGCTGCACCGCCGACGGCACCGGGGGAGCGGCGACGTCGATGGGCGGCAGCGCGAAGGCGTTGCGGTCACCCGACACCGAGGTGGTCAGGCGCGAGAGCACCACGCCGCCGACACCGGCCAGCGCACCGGCCCCGAGGAAGCCCAGCGTGATCAACGACAGTCGTCGGCCGGGATCCGGTCCGTCGTCGACGTGCGCGGCGCCCACGTTCGCAGCGTCGGTGAACCGCCCCGAGGTCAGCAGTCGCAGCACCGCCACGCCGCACACGGTGCCCACCACCGTCGGCAGGATGTCGACGAAGGTCGCCCCCGCGCGTGAGAGGACCGCCGCGCAACCCACGACACCGGCCGCGACGATCGCGGCGCTACCGATCGGAGCTCGCCGCGTCTCGAGTGCCGCGGTGGCGGCGGCCACGACGGCGATCACCGCGAGCACGAGAATCGACAGCACGAGTTTGTCGGCCATGCCGAACGTCTGGATGGCCCACTCCTTGACCGGGCCCGGCGTCATGTCGATGACCGCCGACCCCACCGCGGTGCGGGAGTCGGCCCGCGGCCCGACCACGACCGCGAGAAGTTGGGTCACGCCCAGCGCGACGGCCGCCGCGGCGATTCCGCCCATCGCCTTCGTGCTGCGCGACGTCATGCCGCTCAAAGTACTCACGTTGGCGACCCGAAGGGCTTACCGAACGATGACGTCAGCTAGGTTGCTTTACGAATCGAGCTCTTTTTGGAAAGGGGAGACCCAGGTGGAGATTTCTGGCAAGAAGGCCATCATCGTCGGCGGAGCCTCCGGCTTCGGCAAGGCGACGGCCGAGTTGCTGGCTCAACGCGGCGCTGACGTGGCGGTTCTGGACCGTCCGCAGTCCAAGGGCAAGGACGTTGCCGACGCAATCGGCGGCTCCTTCTTCGAGGTGGACGTCACCGACTTCGAGGGCACGGAGAAGGTGCTGCAGCAGGCGATCGACAAGCTCGGCGCGCTGCACATCATCGTGACGACCGCCGGCGGCGGCGCCGCCGAGCGCACCGTCAAGAAGGACGGCCCGCACAGCCTCGACACGTTCCGCAGGTGCGTCGACCTCAACCTGATCGGCACGTTCAACATCAGCCGGTTGGCCGGTTGGCAGATGAGCCAGCAGGACCTCGTCGACGACGAGCAGGAGGAGCGCGGGGTCATCATCAACACCGCCTCGATCGCCGCGTTCGAGGGCCAGATCGGGCAGGTCGCCTACACCGCGTCGAAGGCCGCCATCGCCGGGATGTGCCTGACCATGGCTCGCGATATGGGCAGCCTGGGCATCCGGGCGCTCGCGATCGCGCCGAGCCTGTTCGCCACCGGCCTGACCGAGGGCATCCCCGACGAATTCGCCAAGGCGCTGACCAAGGATGCGGCGTTCCCCAAGCGGCTCGGCAAGCCGGAGGAGTACGCGAAGCTGGTCGCCGCGATCGTCGAGAACCCGATGCTCAACGGCCAGTGCCTGCGCCTCGACGCCGGACAGCGCTTCGCCCCCAAGTAAGCGGTGTGGTTTCGGTGCGCTACCGATCGCCCAGCGACCGGTAGCGCACCGAAATCGCCTATAGGGTTGAGCGCGTGGCGACCTTCGCCGATCATCTCATCGACACCCTGAGGCTCAGCGGTGTGCGCCGCGTCTACGGCCTGCCCGGCGACAGCCTCAACGGCTTCACCGACGCGATCCGCCGCTCGGGCGAGATCAGCTGGGAACACGTCCGCCACGAGGAGACCGCTGGGTTCGCCGCGGCCGCCGACGCCGCCATCACCGGCGGGCTGGCGGTCTGCGCGGGCAGCTGCGGGCCGGGAAACCTGCACCTCATCAACGGGCTGTTCGACGCCCATCGCAGCCGCGTGCCCGTCCTCGCGATCGCCGCGCACATCCCGCGCACCGAGATCGGCTCGGACTACTTCCAGGAGACGCATCCCCAGGACCTTTTCCGCGAGTGCAGCGTCTACTGCGAACTGGTCAGCACGCCGGAGATGGCGCCGCGCATCATCGAGATGGCGATGCGCGCGGCGGTCGAGGAGAACAGCGTCGCGGTGGTCGTGATCCCCGGCGAGATCTTCGGCCACCGCGCCGACGCGTCGGTCTGGAATGCGCGAGCCGTGACCGCGAGCAAGTCCGTCGTCCGGCCCGATGACGAGTCGCTGCGCCGTGCGGCGGCGATCCTCAACGACGCGCGCGCCGTGACCATCCTCGGCGGGGCGGGTGTCGCAGGCGCCCACAACGCGCTCATCCGGGCGGCGGACACGCTCAACGCACCGGTGGTGCACGCCCTGCGCGGCAAGGAGTTCGTCGAGTACGACAATCCGTTCGACGTCGGTATGACCGGGCTGCTCGGTTTCGCGTCCGGCTATAAGGCCATCAAAGAGGCCGACGTTCTGCTGATGCTGGGCACCGACTTTCCGTACCAGCAGTTCTATCCCGACAACGCGAAGGTCATCCAGGTCGACATTCGCGGTCGCCACCTCGGCCGCCGCGTGCCGATCGACCTCGGCCTCGTCGGCACCGTCGCCGACACCCTAGACGCGCTGCAACCGTTGCTGCACAACAAAACCGACCGCGACCACCTCGACCGGTCGCTCAAGCACTACCGCAAGACCCGCCGGCGCTTGGACGATCTGGCCGTCAACGACCGCGACCGCTCACCTATCCGCCCGGAATACGTTGCGGGGCTTGTCGATCGGCTGTCCGCCGACGATGCGGTATTCACCGTCGACGTCGGCTCGCCGGTGGTGTGGGCGGCGCGCTATCTGACGATGAACGGCCACCGCCGGCTCATCGGGTCGTTCAACCACGGCACGATGGCGTGCGCACTGCCACTGGCCATCGGCGCGCAGACCGCGAACCGCGACCGCCAGATCGTCGCGCTCGCCGGCGACGGCGGGCTGACCATGCTCTTCGGCGAACTCGTCACATTGATCCAGAACAGGCTGCCGGTCAAGCTGGTGGTGTTCAACAACTCGTCGCTCAACTTCGTCGAACTGGAGATGAAGGCGGCCGGGATCGTCAACTTCGGCACCGATCTGGTCAACCCCGACTTCGCCGCCGTCGCAACGGCGATGGGCATCTTCGGTCGACGCGTCGAGCAGCCGGCGGATCTGGAGAAGGCCCTGGCCGACGCGTTCGCCCACGACGGGCCCGCACTCGTGGATGTGGTGACCGCGCGCCAGGAACTGTCGATACCGCCGACGATCACCGCCGAGCAGGCGAAGGGCTTCTCGCTGTACGCGATCCGGACCATCCTCGCGGGCCGGGCAGATGAGTTGCTGGACCTGGTGACCACCAACGTCGCCCGTCGCATCCTGGACTGAACGCGCAGATCCTACGATGACTGCATGCCCGACGACGCGCATCAACTTCCGACACTGAGTAAGGACGCCCAGGCCGCGCTGCAGCAGTGGGTGCGCGCGCAAGGTCTGGGGACCACGGTCAGCGACGTCGAACCGCTGACCGGCGGGACGCAGAACATCGTGGTGCGACTGCGGATCGACGACCGGTCCATGGTGTTGCGTCGGCCGCCTGTGCATCCGCGGCCGACGAGCGACAAGACGATGTTGCGTGAGATCGCGGCGTTGCGAACGCTGGCGGGCACACCGGTCCCGCATCCCGGATTCATCGCCGGCTGCGAAGATCTCAGCGTCCTCGGTGTGGTCTTCTATCTGATGGAGGAGATCGACGGGTTCAACCCCGGCGACGACATGGCCGAGGCGTACGTGCGCGATCCGGCGATGCGCCACCAGGTCGGGCTGTCGTACGCGGCGAGCCTGGCCGCGCTGGGACAGGTCGAGTGGGAAGGCAGTCCGCTCGCCGAACTCAAACGTCCCGGCTCGTTCCTGGAGCGTCAGGTTCCGCAGTTCCTCCGGCTCCTCGAGAGTTACCGGCACGACCGATACGACCCCGCATCGCTGGGCGTGACGGAACTCGCCGAGTGGTTGGCGTCGAATCTGCCTCAGGAGGGCAAGCCCGGTGTCCTGCACGGCGACCCGCATCTGAGCAATGTGCTGCTGCGCCGCGACAAACCCGAGGTGGCGGCGTTCGTCGACTGGGAGATGTGCACGATCGGCGACCCGCTGCTCGACCTGGGTTGGATGTTGATCTGCTGGCCGCTGGAGACCAATACGATCACCGCGGGTTCCGAGCTCGCCGCGCTCGGCGGGCTCGCCAGCCGCCGCGAGCTGCTCGACGCCTATCTGGCCGCGGGTGGTCGCGAAACCTCAAGCCTCGATTGGTATATCGCGATGGCCTGCTTCAAGCTCGGCGTCGTCATCGAGGGCACCTGGTCGCGCTTCCTGATTGGACAGGCCAGCCGCGACGCGGGGGAGCGGTTGCACGCCAACGCCCAGAACCTCATCGACCTCGGTACCCGGGTGAGTAAGGGCGACAGCCCCTTTCAGCTCTAGGCGTAGGTGTCGATGGCCAGCTTCACGGCCAGCGCCACCCCGGCCGCCCCAATCGCCACGCGCAGCGGTCCCGACGGCGCATGCCGCACGACGACGGGGCCGAGTCGCGAGCCGATCAGGCAGCCGAGGCCCAGCACCAGCATCGCCCCCCACTGCACCGGCGCCAGTAGGGCGAAGACGATGGCGGCCACGAGGTTCGCCACACCCAGGATCACGTTCTTGCCCGCATTGGCTTCGGCGAGCGAGGCATGGCCGGTGCGCAGGAGCAGCGCGAGGAGCAGCACACCCGCCGCCGCGCCGAAATAGCCGCCGTAGACGCAGATCAGGAGGACTGCGGTGGTCTCGAGGACCAGTATCGCGCGACGGCGCCCCGCGCTTTGGCCGTCGACGGGAGCTCTGCGCGGCAACAGGATCGCGACCGAGGCGACACCGAGAAGGATCGGCACCGACCTTTCGAAACCCTCGGCGGGCGTGGTGAGCAGCAGCACGGCGCCGGCCACGCCGCCGAGCACCGCGACCGGCACGGTGCGGCGGATCCAGAGGCCCTGGCCGGTGAGTTCGGGGCGGGAGCCCAGCACCGATCCGATGCCGTTGAACACCAGCGCGACGGTGTTGGTCACGTTGGCCGTCACCGGCGGCAGACCGAAGAGAAGCAGCGCGGGATAGGTGGCCACCGATGCGAGCCCGGCAATGCTCCCGGTGAGCCCGCCGAGTACGCCGGCGGCGAACAACAGGGCCCACGTCATCGGGCCTCACGTTACGGCCAGCGTCTGCCGATCGAAGACTCGAGGCGCTGTGGGATACGTCGCTCAGCAGGCATTGCTGTGCTCGCCGCCGGGGCGCCCGATGCGCCGATGGGCGGTGAGCAGGCCGGTCACCGTCTCGATCAGCAGCGCGACGCTGGCCGCATCGTCGGGGTGCTTGTGCGACACCAGCGACGTGCTGGGCTGCGCCTCGCCGGGCGGGTAGCCGTGCATCTGGGCAACCGTGTCCGACCACTCCCAGCGGTCCTGCGCGCGGAAATAGCGGAACGAGCCCACTCGTTCGCCGACCGACGCCAGCGTGGCGGCCGACGTCACCCTCGTACCGTTGCCTCCGACTTCGTTTCGCAAGTCATCCCCCCAGGTCATCGGGACTCCAGAAGTAGGAACACACCTTTTCAGAACGTCGGTCCGAAAAACAGCCGGAACGCGAACGACCCGTGGACAGTTTGCGAAGCGTTTTTCCTTTGCGGCTCGGTCGGCGGTTGTCTACGATCGAACGCGTGCCGAGGCGACTCGTAGTAGCAACCCGCAGCGGGGTCTGATCCTGACCGACCCCTCGCTGTGGGTCGTCGCTACGTAGTCGGTCACTTCTCTTCCGAAGAAAAGACCGGCACATGACCATCTCGTTCGCACCAGAATCCGCGACCAGCGCAGCACCGTCGGCGTTCGCGGCCCATCTCGACGCCCCGCCGCCCCGTGATCTGCGCGAGGAGGCCGACGCGATGTCCTTCGAAACGTTCCTCGCCGAGTACGCGCCCAGTTCGGGACCGTTGCGCCTCGGGAACTGGAGCTGCGTGGACGGCGACCGCCCGGCGACCCGGCTGGGCCCCCAGGCGCGCAACTATCAGGCGACGCTCGCGATCGGCGACCGCATCTGCACGACGTCGGCCGCGGCGCCGGGTCCGGTGGCCGCGTTGACCTCGATGCTCTACGACCGCGGAATCGCGTTGGAGATGACCGCTTTTCACCAGATGCGCGCGGGGCAACGCACCGCGACCTTCATCCAGGGCTCCGACGGCCTGCGCTCGGAGTGGGCGATGGGGCTGTCCGAGGACGCGACGCAGTCGGCGTTGAGCGCGGTCATCGCATGCGCGAACCGGCTGCTGGCCGCGTCCTGAAACCCAGCCGTCAGTGCAGCGGGCGCAGCACGATGTGCATGCCGTCCTTGGGCACCGGCATGCCGCCGTAGTCCCACTCGGTGGTGTAGTCCGGGCGGGGCAGTTCGAGCCGGTACTTGCGCAGCAGCCGGTGCAGGATCGTCTTGACCTCCAGCTGGCCGAAGGTCATGCCGATGCACTTGTGCGCGCCGCCGCCGAACGGGCTGAACGCGTAGCGGTGCTGCTTGTGCTCGTTGCGCGGCTCGGTGAACCGCAGCGGGTCGAACTTCATCGGCTCGGGGTAGAGCTCCTCGAGGCGGTGGTTCATCCCCGGGTAGGCGATGACGTTGGTGCCCTTCGGCAGGTAGTAACCCAGTAGCTCGGTGTCGCGCACGGTCTGGCGCATGGCCCACTGCACCGGCGTGACGAGGCGGATCGACTCGTTCATCACCAGGTCCAGCGACTCCAGCTTCTCCAGCGACTCGATGTCGACGGGGCCGTCGCCGAGGCGGTCGGACTCGTCGCGGCATCGGTCCTGCCACTCGGGATGCTTGGCCAGGTGGTAGATCATGGTCGTCGCCGTCGAGGTCGACGTGTCGTGCGCGGCCATCATCAAGAAGATCATGTGGTTGACGATGTCCTCGTCGGAGAACTTGTTGCCGTCCTCGTCTTCGGTGTGGCACAGCACGGTCAGCAGGTCGTTGCCCTCTTTGGTGCGGCGTTCCCGGACCCGCTCCTCGAAGTAGTTCTCCAGCAGCTTGCGGGCCTGCATGCCGCGCCACCAGGTGAACGGAGGAACCGGTGTGCGGATGATCGCGTTGCCGGCGCGGGTCGTCGTGGTGAAGGCCTTGTTCACCTTTGTGACCAGCTCCTTGTCGGAGCCGGGCTCGTGGCCCATGAACACCATGGACGCGATGTCGAGGGTCAGCTCTTTCATCGCCGGATACATCAGGAAACGGCCGTCGTTGGGGACCCAGTCGTTGGCGATGACCTGCGAGACCACCTTGTCGACCTGCTCGGTGTAGCCGACCAGTCGGGAGCGGACGAACGCCTCCTGCATGATCCGGCGGTGGAACATGTGCTCCTCGAAGTCCAGGAGCATCAGGCCGCGGTGGAAGAACGGGCCGATCACCGGCACCCAGCCCTGCTGGGAGAAGTCCTTGTTGCGGTTCGAGTAGACGGCCTGTGCGGCGTCGGGCCCGAGTGCCGCGACGGCGGGCAGCGCCGGGGAGTCTGCGTAGTAGAGCGGGCCGTACTTGCGGTAGACGTGCAGCAGGTAGTCGGGCCCGCCGCGGAACATCTCGATCATGTGGCCGAGAACCGGCAAACCCGCGTCGCCGATCACCGGCTTGAGGCCGCTGCCTGCGGGCGGCGTCGCCATCGGCTTCTGCGGAAAGTCGGTGTCGAGCAGCTTGCGTTCCACAATTCCCATGCCGGGGAAGTTGTTGAACGACGGGGTGAACCGCCGCTTCGCCTGATCCAGCAGGTAGTCGGTGGTACTGATGGTCGCGGTCATTCACACGCTCCTGGTGCAAAGGAATGTGGCCGTTGTCACTCTCATCCCCATCCTGGATGGCAGACTTGACGCATGTCAAGTTTTGTTTTGGCGCGTCGCGGTGCGAAGGTCTAGGGCGATGAGCGCCCAACCAGCATCGCAAACGCGTCGCAGCCGCGGTGATCGGCAGCGCGACGCGATCATCAACGCGGTGCGCGACCTGGTGCAGGAACAGCCGTTCGCCGACCTGTCCGTCAGCGCCATCAGCGAACGGGCCGGCGTCGCACGCTCGGGCTTCTACTTCTACTTCGACTCCAAATACGCCGTCCTCGCGGAGATCCTCGCCGGCGCCGGCGAGATGCTCGACAGCCTCACCCACCACTTCGCGCCCCGCGAGCCGGGGGAGACGCCGGAGGCGTTCGCCAAACGGATGGTGGGCAGTGCCGCGGCGGTGTACGCCAACGACGACCCGGTGCTCACGGCCTGCGCGGTGGCGCGCAACACCGACGCGAAGATCCGCGAGATGATGGACGACTTCTACGACGGCATCATCGACAAGCTGATCGCGCTGCTCGAGAGCGACGCCGACGCGCGCCCGATCTCCGACGATCTTCCCGCGCTGGTTCGCACGCTGGCAGCGACAACGACGATGACGCTGACCCACGACAGCACCTTCGTCGGCCGCGGCATCGACCCCGGCCGCGCCGTCGACACCCTCGAGCGCCTGTGGGTGGCGGCGTTCTGGGGGCACATGAAGCCGTCCGACCAGCGCGACGCCTAGGGTCAGTATTCTCACCGCCATGGCGCACACCGGGTTTGCGAACAAGCGTTGCTTTCTGACCGGGGCCGCCAGCGGCATCGGCCGCGCGACCGCGCTGAAACTGGCTGCCGAGGGCGCCGAGCTCTATCTGACAGACCGCGACGCCGAGGGGCTGGAGAAGACGGTCGCCGACGCGCGTTCACTGGGCGCCGAAGTCGCCGAGTACCGAGCGCTCGACGTCTCCGACTACGACGCGGTGGTCGCGTTCGCCGACGACATCCACTCCCGCCACCCGGCGATGGACATCGTGATGAACATCGCGGGGGTTTCGGCGTGGGGCACCGTCTCCACGCTGACGCACCAGCACTGGAAGTCGATGGTCGACATCAACCTGATGGGACCGATCCACGTCATCGAGGCGTTCGTGCCCCGGATGGTCGCGGCCGGCGCAGGCGGGCACATCGTCAACGTGTCGTCGGCGGCCGGGCTCGTCGCATTACCCTGGCATTCGGCGTACAGCGCGAGCAAGTTCGGGCTGCGCGGCAT
>NZ_LZJE01000151.1:0-12614 GCF_001666865.1 Mycobacterium sp. E136 | reverse complement strand
GGCAGCGCTGGATTCGCCATCGGCCTGTGGCTCCGGTTGGGCGGCAGCCGGTTTGGGCTGGGCCGGCGCGGCCGACTTCTTGGCACCCGGCCTGCGGGCGCCAGGCGCGATGCCGAGTCCCTTGACCTCGGGCTCGGGCTTGGCCTCCAGGCCCCGATCCGAGTCGGCGGTGTCGGTCTTGGCGCCCGGTGCCGCCTTATCCGGGTCGACGTTCGGCGGCTGCGTGACCGTCGCCTCGCCCTCGTTCGGTGACGCCGGCTGGGCCTTCTTCTTCGCGCCCGGACGCTTGGCGCCTGCCGCGATGCCGAGTCCCTTGACCTCCGGCTCGGGCGTCGCGGCGGCTTCCGGCTTGGCCTCCGCCTCTGCGGGTGCCGACTGTGCAGCGGGTGCTGCCTTCTTGGCGCCGGGCCGCTTGGCGCCCGCAGCGATGCCGAGCCCCTTCGCGGGAGGCGCTGCCGCAGCGGGCTTTTCGTCGGCCGCGGGCGCGGCCTTCTTGGCACCCGGGCGCTTGGCGCCGCCGGCGATTCCGAGACCCGTGACGGGCTTGGTCTCCGCCGGCCGAGCCGGTGATCCAGCTTCCGTCGCTGTCGCGGCCTCGGCCTTGGGCTCCGGTTCGGCCTGCGGCTCGGACGCGGCCTCGGCCGGGGCCTCCTTTGCGGGTGCTTCGGCGGCCAGCTTGGCCGCGCGCTCCTCGGCCTCCTTGGCGGCGGTGCCCTTCTCCGGCAGCGTGATGGTGCTCTTGTCCAGCGAGCCCAGCAGCAGCTGCGCCACGTCCAGAACCTCGGCCTTCTCGACCTCACGGGCGGCGGAGACCTCATCGACGCCGTCGGTGATCATCACGCGGCAGAACGGGCAACCGGTCGCGATCGTCGAGGCGGTGTCCATCGCCTCCTCGGTGCGCTCGGTGTTGACGCGCTTACCGATGTGCTCTTCCATCCACATCCGCGCGCCACCGGCGCCGCAGCACAGCCCGCGGTCGGCGTGGCGCGGCATCTCGGTCAGCTTTGCGCCGGAGGCGCCGATCAGCTCGCGCGGCGCCGAGTACTCCTTGTTGTGGCGCCCCAGGTAGCACGGATCGTGGTAGGTGATCTCCGTACCGCCGTCGGCCGGCGTGACGGGGATGAGCTTCTTGTCGCGCACCAGCCGGTTCAGCAGCTGCGTGTGGTGCAACACCGTGAAGTTGCCGCCGACCTGCGGATATTCGCGGCCCAGCGTATTGAAGCAGTGCGGGCAGGTGACAACGATCTTGCGGTCGACACGCTCGACGCCCTCGAACAGCTCGTTGAGCGTCTCGACGTTCTGCGCGGCCAGCTGCTGGAACAGGAACTCGTTGCCGGAGCGGCGGGCCGAGTCGCCGTTGCAGGTCTCGCCCTCACCGAGCACCAGGTACTTGACGCCCGCGGCGGCCAGCAGTTCGGCGACGGCCTTGGTGGTCTTCTTCGCGCGGTCCTCGTAGGCGCCGGCGCATCCCACCCAGAACAGGTATTCGTAACCGTCGAACGACTCGACGTCCTGGCCGTACACCGGCACGTCGAAGTCGACCTCGTCGATCCAGTTCGTGCGGTCCTTGGCGTTCTGGCCCCACGGATTGCCCTTGGCCTCCAGATTCTTGAACAACACGCCGAGTTCACCGGGGAACTCGGACTCCATCATCACCTGGTAGCGGCGCATGTCGACGATGTGATCGATGTGCTCGATGTCGACCGGGCACTGCTCGACGCAGGCACCGCACGTCGTGCAGGACCACAGCACGTCGGGGTCGATCACGCCGCCCTGTTCCTCGGTGCCGACCAGCGGCCGGGTCGCCTGCTCCGGGCCCGAACCCAGGATCCGTTCGAAGCCGGACTCGGGAACGTGCTCGTGCGAATGCTTCTCGGATTCCTTCTCGCCGCGCAGTTCCTCACCGAGGCCGCCTTCGGGCGTGTTCTCCAGCGGCGATTCCTTGTCACCGAGGATGTAGGGCGCCTTGGCGAACAGGTGGTCGCGCAGGTTCATGATCACGAGCTTGGGCGACAGCGGCTTACCGGTGTTCCACGCCGGGCACTGCGACTGGCACCGACCGCATTCGGTGCACGTGGTCATGTCGAGGTAGGCCTTCCACGTGAAATCCTCGATCTTGCCGCGGCCCAGCACCGCGTCCTCCGGCGGATCCTCGAAGTCGATGCGCTTTGCCTGCCCATCGACCGCGTACTCGACCGGCAGCAGCGGACCGAGCCCGTTGGGCATCCGCTTGAAGGTGACGTTGATGGGCGCCAGGCCGATGTGCAGGTGCTTGGAGTGCAGCACGATCAGCAGGAAGACCAGCATCACCGCGATGTGCAGCAGCAGCGCGATGGTCTCGATCCATTCGTTCGCGGGCTCACCCAGCGGATGCAGGGCCCAGCCCATGAACTGGGAGAAGAAGGCTCCGTTGCCGTAGGGCAGCGCGCCGGTGTTCACCGCGGCCCCGCGCACCAGCGCGTAGGTCCAGATGACGTTGAAGATCATGAACAGGATCAGCCAGGCGCCGCCGGTGTGCGAGCCGTAGAAGCGGGAGTCGCGGCCGTGCTGCTTGGGCTCCTGCATGACGCGGATGATCGCGAACGTGATGATGCCGAGCAGCACCGCGACGGCGAAGAAGTCCTGCAGGAAACCGAGCACGTCCCAACGGCCGATGATCGGGATGTGGAAATCGTGGTCGAACAGCAGGCCGTACGCCTCGAGGTAGACCGACGCCAGGATGAAGAAGCCCCACATCGTGAAGAAGTGGGCGAGGCCGGGCAGCGACCACTTGAGCAGCCGTGTTTGCCCGAAGACCTCTTCGACCTGCGTGGTGATGCGCTTGCCGAGGTTGTCCTTGCGGTTGTTCTCCGGGCTGGTGGGCGCGCCGGAGCGGATCAACGTCGTGAGCCACAGCACGCGTTTGGCGGCGAAGACCAGCACAAGGGCCGTCAGCCCCAGTCCGACGACGAGCCTGATCAGCATCTGGGTGTCCACCGCGCGCCTCCCGTTCTCAAGTTACCCAAGAGTAACTTATCGTAAGTTACCCGTCGGTAACTTAACTCAGGGCCTGCTCAAGCCCGGGGGTCATAGTTGCATCTCCAAGGGAAACGCCGCTACGAAGGTTGTCCTAACTACGCACCGTCGGTCGGGCTGGACTCGTCGGGCACGGTGTCGGTACCCGTTTGATCGCCGCTCGAATCCGTGTCGGCGGGACCCGGATCGGCGTCCGGAGCGCCGTTTCCAGGGCCCGGGTCGATCGGCGGCGGATCGGCCGACGGCGGGGTCTGCGGCTCGGGCGACGGGTCGGTTTCCGGTTCCGGCGACGATGGGGCCTCGGGCTCGGTCGACGGGGGAGTGGTCGTCGTCGGAGGCACGGTCGGGGGCGGCGGGCTCGGGGCCACCTGTGTGGCGGGCGCCGGACGCGCGCTGCGCTGTGGAGGTGCCGATGACCGCTGAGCCGGTTGCACGACGATCGTGGTGAGTTGAGGGGCCTGCGGCGCCGGGGGTGCTGGAGTGGGAGCCGGCGCCGCAGGCGCGGGGGGTGGTGCGACAGTGCTGGTCGCCGCCTCCACCGGGGTCACGGTGTCGTCGCGCAGCTGCATCACGACGAACAGCCCGGTCGTGATCGCCGCGGCGGCGGCTGCGAGGCCGAACAGGACGAGCGGGGACCGCCGCGGCGGCGCCTCGTCCTGCCAGTCCTCGCGGTGAAAGACGAGATCGGGGCGGGATTCGATGACGGGAAGGGGCGCGTCGTCCTGGTTGTCCTGGGACCAGGCAAGCGCGCCGAACGCGCTCGACGGCGGTCCGTCGATGCGGACGGTCGCTTCCTCGACCCCGGCGGGTGTCAGGGTCGTCGCGGGTTCGACGACGCGTCGGCGCTGTGCGATCAGGGCGGCGCCGCCGGCCGCGGCCAACTGAGGTTGCGGGGTGGTCACCACGGGCGCGCGCAGATGTTCGGACAGCTTCTGGGTGAGCATCGGAATGCGTGCTCCGCCGCCGACCGTCGCCACCGCCGTGACGGCGGCCGCCGGGACGCCGTAGCGATCGAGCGTGTCGTCCACGACCGCCAGGAAGTCGGCGACCGGATGCTGCAACAGCTGTTCGAGCTCGGCGCGCGTGACGCGGATCTCCGCGCGGTATCCGGGCACGTCGACCGGGATCGCGGTCGCGGTGTGCGCTGATAACCGTTCCTTGGCGGCGCGGCATTCGTCGCGCAGCCGCGTCAGCGAGCCGACGACCGCGGTGCCCGATGGATCGGTGTCGGAGGGCAGCGACGTCATCACGTGGGTCAGGAGTGCCTGGTCGACGAGATCGCCCGACAGGTCTGCGAACCGGACGGTTTCGCCGACCACCCCGTGGCCCGAGGAGGCGTTGGCCAGCGTGATGCTGGTTCCGGTACCGCCGAAGTCGCAGAGCACCACGACGCCGCGGGAGGGCAGGCCAGGCTCCGCGTTCAAAGCCGCCAGGGCCGCGGTGGCGTCGGTGATGACCGGCACGTCGTCACGCAGGACCTGGCGCACGGAGTCGGCGACCGACGGCCGCCAGTGCGCGGGAACCGCCACCGCCATGTCCGTTTCGACGTTGTGGCCGAGCCTCCGCAAGGCTTCAGCGAGGAGCCGCTCGGGTCGATGGGACGAACCGTCGGGGGCGATAAGCGGAACGGGATCGCCGATGCGGTCGACGAATCCGGTGAGCCGTTGCCCGCCGACCGTCAGCTCGGAGGGTCTGATCACCGCGGCGTGCCCGTCGCGGGTCGCGGTGAGGTTGGTCGCGCCGACCGAAACACCCAGCGGCCGGTCCGGAGATGCCTGGTGACTGATCATGGGATGACGCTATGGCGCTGCGCCGACGTGCGAATCCGGCGCCGATCCCGTCGTCGGCGGGCCCGCTTAGGGGATCTCCGTTAGGGGATGGCGACGGGTTGGGGGATCACGACTGCGGCGCCAGCATCGCCCGCAGCATCGACAACATCTCGGACCGGGACTCCGCGCCGAGACGGCGGCGGATCCGGGCGACATGGTGCTCGACCGTCTTCGCCGATATGAACAGCTGCGCACCGATGTCGCGGTACGGCATGCCGAGCAGGAGCAGTTCGGCGACCTCACGCTCGCGGTCGGACAGTCGCGACGACACGGGGCGCGCCGCACCGGCCCGCGCGGCCTCGGGCGCGCCGGGCTGCTCGGCGCCGGGAGCCTCGTCCAGTGCGACGGCCTGCTTCAGGTCGCGCGCGAGCTGAAGCATCGCACCCGACACCCGGCCGTCGGGGGCCTGCAGCGCGGCCTGACCGGCGAGCCGGGTGGCATCCCAGGTGAGGCCGACCTGCGCGAGCAGCCGCGCGGCGGTGGTGACCTCGTCGGTCTCGACGTGGTTCGCCAACACCCGCAACCACGTGCGGCCGGCGGTGGCCAGCGTCCTGGCGAGGGGGCTGCGACCGGCCGCCGCCGTCAGCGCCTGGCCGTGCGGTGCGACCGCGTCGGGAGCGTTGGCCAGGATGCCGGCGTGCACACCCGCCCAGTGCAGCGGGGCCGACCACAGGACGGGGTCGCCGAGTGAGCCGAGCAGAGCGAAGGCCTCGTCGATGGTGTGGCGCAGCCGGTCGATCTGGTGCATCCGAGCGGCGGCCATCCACAGTTCGCCGAGCGGCAGTAGAGAGAAGAGGTCCATCGAGTACTCGGCCAGCACCTCCACCGCCGAATACCAGTGCTTCTGCATGGCGCCGGTGTCGCCGCTGCGCCGGGCGATCGCGGTCTGCAGTGCGGCCGCCCACAGTGCGTCGCGGCGATGCAGCGGGGCGGTGTCGGCGTCGGCGTCGGCGATCGCGACGTCGGACGTCGCCGCGGACAGCTGTCCGTCCTGCATGCGCACCCATCCCAGCAGCAGCCGATGCCTGCGAGCGACGAAAAGCGCGGCCTCCGAACCGTCGTCGAGGCCGGTGCGCACGGCGCGGCCGATGACGCTGCGTGCCCGCACCGGATCGCCGCCGTGCAGTGCGGCCAGGGTCACCAGCGCTGCGGGCGTGTCAGGAGCGACGCCGGTGGTGGCCTGGTCGGTGGTGATCGCCTGGCCCAGTCGGCCGACGGCGGCGGGGTAGGGAGCGTCCAGCGACATCAGCAGCCCGTCGGCGAGGCTGCGCGCGGCGCGCGCCGTGGAGGTCGGCGGCCCACCGCTCTCGACGGACAACGCCGCCCGCGCGGCGGACAGGTCGCCGGCGGCGATCGACACCACGGCGCCCGCAGCGCTGATGAAGGCGTCCGGATACGGCCCCAGCCAGCGAAACAGGTCCGCGGCCTGGGCGGCGCTGCCGTCGTGGACCGCGATGCTTGCGGCGATCCGGACCGCGGCGGCCCTTTCGGCGGCATTGTCGGAGCCGAGCAGTTGATCGGTGAGCCGGCCTGCGGTGCCGCAGTCGCCGGTCAATGCCAGCGCGTCGGCCAGCTGTGAGCTCAGCGTGGTCGCCCCCGCATCGACGGCGCCGCGGTAAAGCCTTGCCGCCCTGGCGGGTTGGTTGTGGCTGCGTGCCGCCATGTCGGCCAGCGCGGTGGCCAGGCGATCGTCGCGCAAGCCGTGCTCGGCCATCTGCAACGCCAGTTCCGCCGACAGCGTCGACGATTCGAGCTGCGACACCAGAAGTGACACCTCGGTGTCGTGATGCCGTGCGGCGCCGAGGATCTGGGCGATACACCGGTGCAGCGTGCGTAAGAATGCCCGGCTGTGAGACGGCTCGATGAGGCCGGTGGCGCGGGCACGATCGACCAGTGCGTGCGCCTGCTCGGCGCCGATCCGCAACGCCGCCGCGACGTCATCCGGACCGAGCTCTCTGCTCAGCGATGTCATCAGAAGCGTGTCCAGTAAGGCATCGTCGAGGCGGCGGAGCCGTTCGATCATCGCGTACTTGACCGCGTGCAGGATGGCCGTTGCGGGCGCCTCGCCCTCCGGAGCCGCGGCGGCAGCGATCGCCGGTTGAAGCAGGAACGGCAGCCCGGCCGTCGCGACGACCAGTGACCGCACCATATCGGACGGTGCTGTGCCGCCGAGCTTTTCGGTGACGAGGGCGGCGACGTCGGCCGGGCCAAGCGACCCCAGGACGACGACCGGATTCTCGCGCTCGACCGCCGTGGACAGGGCACGCATGGCGGGCCGGTGTGCGACCGGCTCACTGCTGACGATGACCGTCGACTCCGGGTCGGACGCTCGATCCGTGAGCTGGTCGAGGACGTCGTCGTCGAGTAGCTGCACGTCGTCGATGACCACCGCGGCATGCTCGCCGGCACGCGGGGCCCGCGTGAGCACCGGCACGCCCGCGGCCCGCAGCGCGGTCCGGACGGCGGCCAGCACCGAGGTCTTACCCGTACCGACGCCACCCGAGACGAGAAGTTTGACCGGCTCGGTCGGTGCGGCCGCGAGCCTCGCGACCGCTTCGCGTGCGGGCGGCGGGATTTCGGTCCGCGGGTCCGACGCGGTCATGGCGCTACGGCACGTCCTCGGCGGGGATGTCCGGCAGCGGTTCCACCGACGTGGTCGGCGGCTCGGTGGTCGTCGGCGGCTGGGTGGTCGTCGGCTGCGTGGTCGTCGGACGCGTCGTCGTGGTGGTCGGCGGTGTGGTGGTGGTGGTCGTCGTTGTCGTCGTCGTAGTCGTGGTGCTCGGCGTCGTCGTGGTGGTCGTGGTCTCGGGAGGAGGCGGCGGCGGAATCACGCTCGTGGTCGCACGGCCGTCGTCTCCGGTGACCGTGACCGTCTGGGGCGCAACCGAAGTAGTCTGCTCCGGGGAGGGCCCGGTCTCGACCGTCGTCGCGGTCTCGGTGACCGGAGAGCTGTCACCGCTCGTGCTCGTCAGCGTGACCGCGAGCCCGCCGGCGGCCAGCAGTGCCGCGGCTGCCGCCGCGCCGAACAGCACCACCGGGCGGCGGTACCACGCCAGCGGCGCGGGCTCCGGCTCGTACTGCTCTTCCTCATGGGCGAATTCCATCCCCGGTCGCGCGCCAGTTGCGCCCACTTCGAAGGTGTAGTCCTCGCCGGCGTACGGGACCGGCTCATCGGCGGGGGAGTCGTCCTGCGACCACGCCAGCGCGCGGAACGTCGCCGAGGCGGCCCCGTCGGCGGCCGACTCAGAAGCCGCGACGCCGGCGGCGCCTGCGGCCCACGCGGCCGCGGCCATGCTGGTCGGCGCCATGCCGGTCGGGGCATCCGCGGCGGGCGCCATCCCCGTTGCCGCTCCGGCGGCGTCGGCGATCAGAGCCGCTCCCGCGGCGACGTTGAGCTGCGACTGCGGCGTGGTGATGACGGGCGCGCGCAGACGGGTCGACAGCTGCTGAGTGACCATCGGGATGTTCGCGCCGCCGCCGACGGTTGCGACGGCCGAGACGTTCGCTGTCGGAATGTTGTTGCGCTGCAACGCTTCCTGGACGGCGTTGAGCACACCGTCGAGGGGTTCGCTGATCAGCTGCTCCAATTCGGTGCGGGTCACCCGCACGTCGGAGGTGAACCCGGGCAGATCGGCGTGTACGACCGCTGCGGTGTCGGCGGACAGCTGTTCCTTGGCCACGCGAGCCTCGTTGCGCAACCGGGCCAGCGAGCTGACGGCGGCGGTGCCCGCCGGATCGGCGTCGTTGGCCGCCGCGATTCCCGCGACGACGTGGTTGAGCAGGAGTTGGTCGATCTGGTCGCCGGAGAACTCCGGGTAGCGCACCGTCTCCCCGACCGGAGCGAAGCCGGCACCGGCGTCGGCCAGGCTGATGCTGGTGCCGCTGCCGCCGAAATCGCACAGCACCACGACACCACTCGACGGCAGTCCGGGCGCGGCCTGCAGTGCGGCGAGCGCCGCCGCCGAATCGGGCACCAGCGTGGGCGCCACCCCGCCGGGAGCCAGGCCGGGCGCGGCACGCAGAGCGCCCCGCAGCGCACCCGTCGCCCCGGCACTCCAATGCGCGGGCACCGCGATCACGACCGGAGATCCGCCGCCGACCGTACGGGCCATGGCGTCGAGGGCTTCGGCCAGCACCTGTTCTCCGCGATGCGGTGAACCGTCAGCCGCAACCAACGGCACCGGGTCGCCGACCCGTTCGACGAAGCCGCTCAGCACCATCCCCGGTTGGTTCAGGTTCGGGTTCTCGGCCGGTACGCCGACCTCCGGCGGGCGATCGTCGAAGACCGTGAGAATGGATCGCCGCATGACCGGGGGACGGCCGACCCGGGCCGCCACCAAGTTGGTCGAACCGATCGACAACCCGAGTGAGTCGCTCATCTCCACCTCTGTATTTGGGTCAATTCGGACCCGGCCATCACGATAGCGGCTGGATCTCTCCGATTACGGGACCTGCCCCTAGTGGGAGGAAATCCCCTAACGGCTCGTCCCCTAACGACCCGGCCGAGCAGGTGGGTTTGACACCGATCACGGGGGCCGCCGCCGTCGATAGCATCGTGGCAAGCCAATTGGCTAGGTCATGTCTCTAGCCACTTATATCTGTTTGAGGGAGGGAGGGTGTTTCATGGCCAACGAGCTACTCGACTTCGTCATGTCGGTGGTGCGTGATCCCGACGCCGCCGCGCGTTTCGCCGCGGATCCGGATCAAGCCATTGTCGACGCCAATCTGACGAACGTCACCAGCGCCGATGTCCACGCCCTGATCCCTGCGGTCTCGGAGTCGATGTCGGCGCTGCCGACGACCGTCCCGACGACCGGGCTGGACGGCGGCATCACCGAGGCCGCGAGCAACGTGTGGAGCAGCGGTGCGGCCACGGCGGCGTTCGACGCCTTCGGGGACCATGTGCCGGCCAATGTGGCCGACGACGTCTCCACCGCATTGATCTCCGACCCCGGGGTCTCCGATCTCGCCGATCCGGACGTCCCCAGCGTCGCCGAGGTGGACGACACCTCGCTGCAGCAGCTGGACCACCCGGTGATCGACGACGTGGTCGAACAACCGCCGACGATCGACGACTTCAGCGATGCGGTGGCCGACGTGCAGCAGCTCGATATCGACGCGGGCGGGTTCGACATCTTCGACTGAGGCGCTCGACGCCGGAATGCGCGGTTACCCGAGGGGACCGCGCATTCGTCGTTTCCGGGGTGAATCGCCAGTTCAACGCATCATCGCCAGCCGATCCCCGAACCACCCCCTAATCCCCTAGCGCGGCCCCTACTCCGATCCCGGGGTGGCGCTGCGCAGGGAGGGGTTGTGACCCCGTTTCTGGGGGCTCGCCTCGGCCATAACGTGGTCCTCAGTTCGCCGGACGGACCGGCGACCAGACCACAACGAAAACCCCGAAAGGATCCGACATGAACCTCATCGACTGGTTTCTGAACCTGTTCCGCGACCCTGTCTCCGCCGCTGCGTTCGTGGCGGACCCCGACCGCGAACTGCACCAGGCCGGCTTCGGCAACGTCTCCGCCGCCCAGGTACAGGCCGTGGCGGCCACCGTGGCGCCCGCCGCGGTGGTGCACGGTGGTGGGAATCCGGTGGTGGGTTTGCAGCAGGCGGTGGCTCAGACGCATGGGATTGCGTTCACTCCGCAGCGTCAGACCGAGGTGTTGTCCAACAACGACACGCTCAGCCACAACGACACCCGGTTCCTGAGCCCGGAGACCAACACGGTCAACCATGCCGGCGCCGATCAGCAGCAGGGCATCGGCAACTTCGATCTGGAGTTCGGTGACATCACCTTCGGTGACAAGACCACCAACACCGCCACCGACGGCGGGGTCGTCAACACCGGCAATGCCGGCGATATCGATGCCACCAACGTCGAGGGCGACGGCAACGTGGTCGGCGATGACAACGAGAACGTCAACACCGGTGACATCGAGGACTCCAACGTCAACATCGGTGAGGACAACGAGATCGACGACAGCGGTGATCAGACCGCTGGTGGGGACATCATCTCCGATAACGACGGCCCGGTGATCAACGACGTCGACATGAGTGGGGGCAGCGGTGGCAGCGCTTCTGGCGGTGACGGCGGTGGCGGGCTGATCGGTGTGGGCAACGACGGCGGCAACGCCACCGGCGGGGCCGGCGGTTCGGGTGGGGGCATCGTGATCAACGACAACGACACCACGACCACCAATGTCGATGGCAACCAGACCACTGTCGGCGACATCGACGGCAGCGTGTCGGGCGGGATCTCCGGCGGCACGAGTGTCGAGGACAACTCGGTGGACAACTCGGTCGACAATTCGGTCGACAACTCCGGACAGGACAACTCGACCGACAACTCCGGTCAGGTCAACACCGACGTCGATGTCGACACCACCGTCGACGCCGGCCTGTTCTGAACCGAACACACAACGCCACTGGCGGGGATCAAACTGCGATCCCCGCCAGTCGGCACGTCACCCGGGCAGCATCGATGTGCTTGCCTCCCAGTATGTTTTGATCAGCCTCGCCACTGGATGCCGAAGTGGTCGGCGAACGCCCGGCCGCCGCTGTCGGTCACGGCGACGCCTCGGCCCCTGGCCGCTCGCTTCACCCATCCCGCCGCGAGGAAGCGGTCGAGCAGCGCGCGCCCCAGCGCACCGGCGACGTGGTGGCGTTGCTCGGTCCAGTCGATGCAGTAACGGACCAAAGGCCTTCTGGTGTCGGGTATCTCGACACCGATCCCGCAGAGGAAGTCGCGGCCGTCGTCGGTCAGCTCGTAGCGGACGTCGTAGCCCGGGCTGCTCAGCGCGTCACGTGCGTCGCGGTGCGGATCGTATCGACCGTCGCCGCCGACGAGGATCTCGCGTTCGAGCAGACTGCCCATCAACTGGACCCCGAGGCGGCCCGCGAGGTGGTCGTAGCAGGTGCGGGCCGCGCGCAGCCGCGCCGCGCGGGTGCCTTCGCGAAGCGACCGCACCGGACGCATCGGCGCCAGCCGCCCGAGGTGTTCGAGAAGCTCGCCGACCTCGCGTCCGGCCAACCTGTAGTAGCGGTTTCGGCCGTGGGTCTCCACGGAGAGCAGGCCGGCGTCGGTGAGCTTGGCGAGGTGGCTGCTGGCGGTCGATCGACTGACACCGGCCTCGTCGGCGAGCACACTGGCCGGCAGCGCGCGCCCGTCGTCCAGCGCCAGCAGCACCTTGCAGCGCGCCGGATCCGACAGCAACGACGCGAGAGAGGCGATGTCGACGTCGCCCGTCACGACCTCGGTGCCGTCACGCATGACGGGTCCTCCCTTCCTCTTTCGAAGGCGGCGGGGCGCGACCGATAGGTGATCAGCGCACCTGCCAGCAGGGCCGCCACGCCGAGCGCCAGCGCGGCACGTACGCCGCCGATGTCGTCGACCGCGGCCATGATGCTCCCCAATGACGCTACGCCGACGGTGATACCGACGAGCCGAGCGAGGTTCACCACGCCCGAGGCCAGCCCGCTGCGTCGAATCGGCATGGCCGACATCGCCAACCCCACCGCGGGGGCGGTGTTGAGGGCGAGCCCGGCACCCGCGAGGACGAACGCCGCCTCGAGCAACCAGATGTTCGCCTGCGGGCCCACGCAGGCGTAGACACCCAGGCCCGTCGCCATCAACAGCAGGCCCGCGGTCATCGGGGTTCGGGGATTCGTCCGCCGCGTCATCGCGTTCACCACCGGAATGAGCACCAGGTACGTCAGCGGCAGCGGAATGAACCACCACGCCGTGGCCAGGGCGCTCGCCCCGCGCTG
>NZ_LZJE01000150.1:0-14051 GCF_001666865.1 Mycobacterium sp. E136 | reverse complement strand
CGAACGAGCCATACCTCATCGTTTCGTGCCCAACAGTCAAGACCAAGCACCGCGACCGGCATTTCGCAACAGCCACCGGGTGCGTGGAATCAACCCGTTAACGGGGTCTCCGATCAGCCGCCGGTGATGGTCCGCAGCTGCTGCATCGCCGAGCCCTGTTCGCTGCGGCGCGCGACCGGTTCTGGCTGGCCGGCCTGCTGGGCTTCCTGCGCCTGCTCGGCGGCGGCCTGCTGGGCCGCGGCGGCCTCGCGCAGTTGGTTGGCCATCGGCTCGGGCAGCTCGACCGCCAACGGGGTGCGCACCGGCAGCGGGGTATCTCCGCGCCGAACAACGGTGTCGGCCAACGCTTCTCGAGCTTCGGTGGCGAGCGTGTCGATGTGTTCCTGCGGGCCGTTGACGACGCAGCGGATCATCCACCGGTAGCCGTCGACGCCGATGAAACGCACCACGCCCGGCTGACCCTGCTGGGCGGCCTGGGCCTGCTTGGCGGACGCCACGCCGACGACCTCGCGACCCCACGGACCGTCCTGGATCGAAACGTCGGCGCCGTCCTTGCGCAGGGAGTCGGCGAGTTCGGAGGCGATTTCGCGCCACAGGCCGCTGCTCTTGGGGGCGGCGTAGGCCGCGACGGTGAATCGGCCGTGTGGGGTAACGACCCATACCGCGCTGGGCACTCCCTGCGGGGTGAGCTCGACCTGCACCTGCCCGCCCGCGGGCAACGGGATCAGGACCGAGCCCAGGTCCAGCCGGCCGGCGGCAGCGGTCTCGGCGTCGTCGAAGTCTTCGATGTCGAACGGCCCGTCCAGTTCGTCGTCGACGGCGCCCTGCCCTACGGCATCCTCGACGTCGTCGGGTGTCCCGTTGTCTTTGCGTTTACCGAATGCCATTTCACAAACTCGCATGTCCGCCGGAGGAACCGTGGCCGCCTTCGCCACGGGTGGTTTCACCGAGACCGGCCTCGTCGAACGACGTGACCTCGACCAGCTCGGGCAATTCGACCCGTTGAACCAGCAACTGTGCGATGCGGTCGCCGCGGTGCACGATGATCGGTTGCTGTGGATCGAGGTTGATCAGCGACACCTTGATCTCGCCGCGGTACCCCGCATCGATGGTGCCCGGGCTGTTGACGATCGAAAGCCCAACGCGCGCAGCCAAACCCGAGCGCGGATGCACCAATCCGACCATCCCATGCGGGATCGCCACCGCGACGCCGGTAGGAACCAGCGCACGCTGACCGGGTGCCAGTTCGACATCGAGCGCACTGAAGAGGTCGACGCCCGCATCGCCGTCGTGGGCACGGCTGGGCATCGGCAGATCAGGGTCGAGGCGCACGACCGCCAGAGAAGTGGGCACGACGTCAGAGATTACTCTTGGCCGCGTGTCCGACACGCGCGCCACGACGCAATCCGTGCGCTACCGCGAGCGGCTCTGGGTGCCGTGGTGGTGGTGGCCGCCGGGCCTGGGTCTCGCGGCGCTGATTGCGGTCGAGATCGACATGGGTGTTCCTGCCATTCCCGGATGGTTGCCGTTCGCGCTGCTGTTGCCGGTCGCCGGGGTCGTCCTGCTGTGGCTGGGCCGCATGGAGGTGCGGGTGGTCAGCGGGCCGCAGGGCACCGAGCTGTGGGCGGGCGCCGCACACCTGCCCGCCGAGGTGATCGCCCGGTCCGCCGAGGTGCCTCGCAGCGCCAAATCCGCGGCACTGGGACGTCAGCTGGATCCGGCCGCCTATGTCGTACATCGGGCATGGATTGGCCCGATGGTTCTGGTCGTGCTCGACGACCCGGACGATCCCACGCCGTATTGGCTGGTGAGTTGTCGTCATCCGGACAAGGTCCTGGCGGCGCTCCGCAGCTGAGCTGCGAATTCAGGCGGAGCAGCTGAGCTGCGGATTCAGGCGGAGCAGCTGAGCTGCGAATTCAGGTAACAAGCGGCTGCAAATCGGGGCGGGTGGTTGAACTGCGATGGGCTGGACCAATTAGGCGGCGCAGTCCGAACAGATCATCAAGCCGTTCTTCTCGCTGGCCAGGCGGCTGCGGTGGTGAACAAGGAAGCAACTCGAGCAGGTGAACTCGTCGGCCTGCTTCGGGATCACCCGCACCGACAACTCCTCGCCGGACAGGTCCGCGCCAGGCAGCTCGAAGGACTCCGCGGATTCCGACTCGTCGACGTCCACAACCGCCGACTGGGCCTCGTTACGCCGCGCCTTCAGCTCCTCGAGCGAATCTTCCGAGACATCGTCGGTCTCGGTACGCCGTGGGGCGTCGTAATCGGTAGCCATCGTGGTCCCCTCCGGATAAACCTTGTGCAGCAGAGCTTTGTACCAGCGTCGAACGCATCCACCAAACGATTCGTGCCCGTATGAGTACCCGTTGCACTGTGATTTATGTCACATACCGGATCATCCCACGCGAAGAACCCGGGAGCAGGGGCTTTAGAGTGCAGGCGTGGTCGCGCAAATCACAGAGGGAACCGCGTTCGACGAACACGGTCGCCCCTTCCGGCGGCGGAACTACCTGCCGGGCATCTTGTTGTTGGTCGCGCTGTCGGTGGTGACGCTGTTGGTGTGGGTCATCGCGCTGAGCCGACCCGCCGACGTGCCGGAGGCCGCCATCTGCAATCCGCCGCCCGCACCCGCCGACCCGAACGCCCCCGCCCCGAGGCTGGGTCAACAGATCTCGAGCGCCGACATGGTCGAGGTCAGCCCCGCCCGGCTCGCCGACACCAAGATCCGGGTGCTCAACGCCAGCGGCCAGGGCGGGCAGGCCGCCGAGGTCGCAGGCGCCTTGAAAGACCTCGGGTTCGCCGAGCCGACCGCGGCCAACGATCCGATCTACACCACCGCCCGACTGGAATGTCAGGGCCAGATCCGATTCGGCGAGGCCGGACGGGCCGCGGCCGCCGCGGTGTGGCTGGTCGCGCCCTGTACCGAACTGTTCCAGGACGACCGCGAAGACGACACCGTCGACCTGGCCCTCGGTACCGATTTCAGCGAACTGAGCAGCAGCGACGACATCGAAGCCGTGCTGGCCAGCCTGCGGCCCGACGCCACCCAGGCCTCCGACTCGTCGCTGTTGACCAAGGTTCACTCGGGAACCTGCTGAACTCCGATCTCGCTGTCCGACAGCAGATTTCGGTCCGTTATGGTGCGCCGGCGCGCCGCAGCATGTTATCGAGCGCAGCAGCTATGCCCGGTGCGGCGGCCGTGATGAACCCCGGCCCGCCGGACGCGCCGCTCCCCTGCGGCAACGCCAGCGCGGCACCCGCCTCCGCCGCGATGAGCGCTCCGGCGGCCCAGTCCCACAGGTGCACGCCGTCCTCGTAGTAGGCGTCGAGTTGACCCGCCGCCACCATGCACAGGTCCAGGGCGCACGATCCGATCCGTCGCACGTCGCGCACCTCGGGCAGCACCCGCGTCAGCACCTCCGCCTGGCGGGCGCGCTGGTCGCGGTCGTAGGAAAATCCGGTGCCCAACAACGACATTGAGAGATCGACGGCGGCGCTGGCACGCAGCGGCGTCGTGCCGTCGGCACCCCGCAGATGTGCGCCGTGGCCGAGGGCGGCCGAGTACACCATGCCGGCGGGGACGTTCGCGACGGCGCCCGCCATCGAATTCCCGTTGCGCTGCACGGCCACCGACACCGCGTAGGCCTCCAACCCGTACACGAAGTTGACCGTGCCGTCGATCGGATCGAGCACCCAGGTGAGCGCGTCGCCGCGCGCGGGCGCACCGCCTTCCTCCTCGCCGAGGACATGCTCACCGGGCCGCAGCTCGGCCAGCCGGTCGCGGATCAGCCGCTCCGTCTCCGTGTCGACGATCGTGACCGGGTCGGTCGGTGAGCTCTTGGTCCGCACCCCGGGGGCGTCGTTCGACGGGCCGTCGAAAACCTCTGCACGACGCCGTCGCACGAAAGCGGCCGCTTCGGTGGCGAGCCGCTCGGCGACCGAGCGCAGCTGGACGGGATCGACGTCGTGTTCGGGCATCCATCCATCGCAGCACGTTCGCCCGGCGTTGTCGCCGACTGTCTGCCCCGACAGGCCCGCGTGGCCTCTGCCGAGCCACTAATGTGTGGGGCGCATACCTGGCTGCGGCACGCCTGCCCGAAGTAGAGGAGCGCACATGACCGCGACCAATTCGCCCGCCGTCGCCCCGAGTGTCAACGGTAGCCAACGGCGCGGGTTCGGCATCGACGTCGGCGGCAGCGGTGTCAAGGGCGGCATCGTCGACCTGAACACCGGGCAGTTGATCGGCGATCGGTTCAAGCTCGCAACGCCGCAGCCCGCGACCCCCGAGGCGGTCAGCAAGACCGTCGCGGCCGTGGTTCGCGAGTTCGGCTGGACGGAGAAGGTCGGTGTCACCTACCCCGGGGTCGTCACCGACGGCATCGTGCGCACCGCCGCCAACGTCGATAAGGGCTGGATCGGCAGCAATGCCCGCGAGTTCTACAGCAAGGCCCTCGATGGACAGCCCGTCACGGTCCTCAACGACGCCGACGCCGCGGGGTTGGCCGAGGAGAGGTTCGGCGCGGGGCGGGACAACACGGGCCTCATCGTGCTGCTGACCTTCGGCACCGGCATCGGCTCGGCGGTGATCCACAACGGGGCACTGCTGCCCAACACGGAGTTCGGTCACCTCGAGGTGGGCGGTAAAGAAGCCGAGCACCGCGCCGCGTCGTCGGTCAAGGAACGCAAGGGCTGGAACTACGAGCGGTGGACCGTCGAGGTGACGAAAGTGCTGGTAGCGATCGAAAACGCGATCTGGCCGGATCTGTTCATCGCCGGTGGTGGAATCAGTCGCAAGGCCGAGAAGTGGATACCGCTGCTGAAGAACCGCACGCCGGTGGTGGCCGCGGCGCTCCAGAACACCGCGGGCATCGTCGGCGCCGCGATGGCCGCTGAGGTGGACGTCACAGCTACCGCCAAGTAGCCACGCCGAAGTCCGATATTTGCCGCTGGAGGCGGCGTTATCCCACACTGTCGTTACAATGGTCGATGGCGGCCGCAGCCTGGATAGCGGCGATTATCAACCGCCAATATTCGACAGCCAACGCTCATCGATGGGGCACACCTCCCCCCGCGCTTCGCGGTGGGCCCAGCCCGCGATGAGTAGCACAAGGAAAGGGTGTTCGTGGCAGCGACAAAGGCAAGCCCGGCAACCGATGAGCCGGTGAAGCGCACCGCTACCAAAACCGCCCCCGCCAAGAAGACCGCGGCGAAGTCGGCCAATGGGACGGCGCCGGCCAAGAAAGCCACCAAGACCCGCGCCGCCACCAAGGCGCCGGCCAAGAAGGCCGCCAAGGCAACCACCTCAGGCAAGGCACCCGCCAAGGCGGCGAAGGCCGCCAAGACGGCAGCACCGCGCGGACGCGCCAAGAAGGCCACCGCGGGCGAACCCGACAACACCAAGCTCGACGGCGAGACCGACGAACTCGAGACCGACGACCTCGAAGCCGAACCGGACGAGGATCTCGCGGCCGAGGACGCCGACATCGACCTGGAGGATCTCGAGGTCGACGACGAGGCCACCGAGGACACCGCGGAGGCCGCCGAGGGCGATGCCCCCGCCGCCGAAGCCGGTGAGGAAGCCGTCGCCGAGGACGACGAGATCGCCGAGCCGACCGAGAAGGACAAGGCGTCCGGCGACTTCGTCTGGGACGAAGAGGAATCAGAGGCGCTGCGGCAGGCCCGTAAGGACGCCGAGCTCACCGCGTCCGCCGACTCGGTGCGTGCGTACCTCAAGCAGATCGGCAAGGTCGCGCTGCTCAACGCCGAAGAAGAGGTCGAGCTGGCCAAGCGCATCGAGGCCGGCCTGTACGCCACCCAGTTGATGGCCGAGCTCGCCGAGAAGGGCGAGAAGCTGCCCGCCGCGCAGCGCCGCGACATGATGTGGATCTGTCGCGACGGTGACCGCGCGAAAAACCATCTGCTGGAAGCGAACTTGCGTCTGGTGGTGTCGCTGGCCAAGCGCTACACCGGCCGCGGCATGGCGTTCCTCGACCTCATCCAGGAAGGCAACCTGGGTCTGATCCGCGCCGTCGAGAAGTTCGACTACACCAAGGGCTACAAGTTCTCGACTTACGCCACCTGGTGGATCCGTCAGGCGATCACCCGTGCGATGGCCGACCAGGCCCGCACCATCCGCATTCCGGTGCACATGGTCGAGGTGATCAACAAGCTGGGCCGCATCCAGCGTGAGCTGCTCCAGGATCTGGGTCGCGAGCCCACGCCCGAAGAGTTGGCCAAGGAAATGGACATCACGCCGGAGAAGGTGCTGGAGATCCAGCAGTACGCGCGTGAGCCGATCTCGCTGGACCAGACCATCGGCGACGAGGGCGACTCGCAGCTCGGCGATTTCATCGAGGACTCCGAGGCCGTCGTGGCCGTCGACGCGGTGTCGTTCACGCTGCTGCAGGATCAGCTGCAGTCGGTGCTGGAGACGCTGTCCGAGCGCGAGGCCGGCGTCGTGCGGCTGCGGTTCGGGCTCACCGACGGTCAGCCGCGCACGCTCGACGAGATCGGTCAGGTGTACGGCGTTACCCGCGAGCGGATCCGCCAAATCGAGTCGAAGACGATGTCAAAGTTGCGCCACCCCAGCCGTTCTCAGGTGTTGCGCGACTACCTCGACTAGTCGCGTTACGTCGGCGGCGGGGGCGGCGGTGGTCCGACCCTGTTGAGCTGGAATTCGTTGGCGCCGTTGTAGGCGTCCCCGCATATCCCCGGTTCGTGGTAGGAGCGCACGCCCTTTCCACTGGCCGCGTCCCAGGCGTAGTTCATGGGTAGGTCGTGCTGCGAGCCGTCCTCACAGGTGAGCGCATCGGGTGTCAGGGCGTCTCGCATGATCCACCAGCCGACCTGCCAGTAGGCGTTCGCGCTCCATCCCGGCGACTTCCGCTCCGTGTCGCCAGCCCCGTACTCGGTGACGTGCACGCACTGGAACGCATCGCCGTCACAGGGCGTGACGACCCACGTCGTCGGACCCCACTCGTAAACGGCTTCGTAGGTGCCGAGCGCATTCTGTGTGATCTGGTCCGTGCCGTACGCCGGGGCGGCTACACCGATCGCCACCATTCCTGCCGCGACGACGGATGCCGCCGCGCTCGCCCCCCTGCTTCCCATGCCCACTCCTTCGTGTCCGGCTCGCGTGTCAGCAGTATGCAACGCGGGCGACCGGGCCTGGACGCATTTGCGGTCAACCGGGCGCCCGCGAGTGTTGGGGCGGATGACGCGATCTCACGGGACGGCCCATCGCGACACGTTCCCGTTCGTCTCGGGCTAGCAAACACACCGGGCGTGGAACCTGTAGTGTTTCCCGCCGTGCCGAATAAGCCAGCGAAGGTTCCGCCCATGCCCGTGGTCCGCGTCGTCAACCGCGTGCGCGCAACCCTGCAACATCTTCACCGCTCTACGGTGCCCGCGAGCGTCGCCATCCTCGAGATGGCGACCGGTGCGTGGCAGACGCAGACGATGTACGTCGCCGCGAAACTGGGCGTCGCCGACCAGCTCGCGAGCGGGCCGGCACGCGCCGCCGACATCGCCGAGCGGGTCGGGGCGGACCCCGACGCGCTGTACCGGCTGATGCGGGCATTGGCGTCGAAGGGTCTTCTCGACCATCGCCGCGACGACACGTTCAGCCTGACCAAGGTCGGAGACGCGCTGCGCTCCGACCACCCGGAGTCGATGCGCGACATGGTGTTGTTCATCGGGCACCGGGCCCGCTGGGAGGATTGGGGCAGTCTGCTGCATTCGGTGCAGACCGGCGAACCGTCGGTCATCAAGTTACGCGGCATGCCGTACTTCGACTACCTGGACACCGATCCCGACCTGGCTCAGGTGTTCAACAAGGCGATGACGGCCACGAGCGGTATCACCAACGAAATCGCGCTCGGCCAATACGATTTCAACAACTTCAAGCTGATCGTCGACGTCGGGGGCGGCCACGGCCTGCTGCTGTCGACCATCCTGAACGGCGCGCCCAACGCCCGCGGCATCGTCTACGACCTGCCGTCGGTGGTCACCGACGCCCTCACGACGTTCAAGGCCGCGGGAGTGGCGGACCGTTGCATCGCCGAGGGCGGTTCGTTCCTGGAGCGTGTACCCGAGGGCGGCGACGCCTACGTGATGAAGAACATCATCCATGACTGGGACGACGCCAACTCGCTGACGATCCTGCGTAACATTCGCACCGCGATCGCCCCTCACGGCAAGCTGTTGCTGCTGGAAATGGTTCTGCCGGAACGGGCTACGCCATTCATCGGCTTCCAACTGGACCTCGAGATGCTCGTCACCGTGGGCGGCAAGGAACGCACTCGCGCCGATTACGCAGATCTGTTACAAAGCGCGGGTTTCCGGCTCGACCGCGTCATCGACACCGTCACGCCGATCTCGATCGTGGAGGCCTCCCCGATCTAACGGTCACCGCTTCTTGTCGCGCACCTTATACGTCGACGGCCACGACTCGCGCGTCTCGTCGCCGGTCAATGGAATGCCTTTGCTTCCGATCTTGATGTCGTAGGCCTCCTTGCCGGGGCCCACCTCCCGGTTGGCGTGCTCGGTGGCCAGATAGATCAGCTGGTCGATCTCGGCTTCGGCGAACGCGACGAACGATGTCTTGCGGACGATGTCGTCCGCGCCGGCGGCGATCCGGTCCGGCAGCACCCGAGTCGCGAACGCCGCGGCCGCCACCAACGCGAACGGGATGACCCAGTAGCAGAGGAAGGACAGCGGCGTCTCGGTGTCCAGGACCGTCGCATCGCGGTCGACGATCGGGGGGATCGCCGACGACACCGTCATGCCACCGAACGCCGCCACCCATATCCAGGACAGCTGCGAGGTGATGCGAGCGAACAGGTCGCTCTTGACGACATGAGCCTGCTGACCCGCTTCGGCGAACTCCCGCACGAACGGCTTGCCGATCAAGACGCCGGTGAGCGCGACGAGGAAGATCCCCAGATTGCTCAGCGGAAAGATCCAGCGTTCGAGGAACGATTCGTCGAGCGCAAAAGTCAGCACCGTCAACACCAGAAATGTTGCCAGAGCGCCGATTTCGAGTATCCGGCCGGGACCGCCCCGCAGCTGCCCCAGCGTGAAACC
The DNA here is from genome assembly GCF_001666865.1 of Mycobacterium sp. E136. Lineage (NCBI taxonomy): Bacteria > Bacillati > Actinomycetota > Actinomycetes > Mycobacteriales > Mycobacteriaceae > Mycobacterium > Mycobacterium sp. E136. The sequence goes on along the minus strand of NZ_LZJE01000150.1, from coordinate 4,964 downwards.
GGCAACCGCGACCGCCAGAGCGATCAGCACCGCGACGGTGAACGGAACATTGCCGACGAGCACCCAGTAGACGATCCACGGTGCCAGACCTAACAAAATGCCCATGATTTGTAAGTGTACGTAGGGCCGGTCCGGCCTCGTGAGTGATCTAGTTCGAAGCCATGCCGGAGCGGCGCAACATCTCTTCCATCTCGCAGCATGAGGCTGCGGTGGGCTATTCGCGGGCGGTGCGCACCGACCCCTACGTCGCCGTGGCCGGCACCACGGCCGGTGGAGAGGCCAACGCCTACGTCGCGGACCCGGATCAGGATGCCAGCGGAGCGAACCGTCCGTCGGCATCGGGCAGATAAGAAGTGACGCGGATCACAGCCGGGATTGGCAAAGGCCCGTACAGATGTGGGAACTCCATCCCCACGGGATCAGCGGGTACACCGGGTTCCCAGCGAACCGGAGAGGACAGTCGTGCGGCGTCGATGTGGAGCAGCACCAGATCGGTGCGACCGGCGTACAGCCGGTTGGCCGGCAGGTGCACCTGCTCGGGTGTCGAGAGATGCACGAAGCCGACTGCGGCCAACGAATCGGGGCGATGCTCGCCGTGCGCACGAGCGGACCGCCATTCGTCTTTGCTACACAAGTGGACCAGAACGGTGGGCGCCGATTTCATATCGCCAGCCTGCCGTGTCGGCAACTCGAGGTAACGGTGAGACACGACACACCGGTAAAGCCTTTGGGAACAACGCCGAAAGTCAAAACGTCTGAGACAGTAGATGCACGCGACAGTACGGAGGTCCGCAATGACGAACGCAACGCTCACCAGTCCCCCACTGACCCGGGCTGACCGCTGCGATCGTTGCGGCGCCGCTGCACGGGTTCGTGCGAAGCTCCCCTCCGGAGCGGAGTTGCTCTTCTGCCAGCACCACGCGAACGAGCACGAGGCCAAGCTGATCGAGCTGGCCGCCGTCCTCGAAGTCAGCCCGGTGGAGGCATAGCGCCCGACACGGCTGACAGCCGCTCTGGGCAGGAGCACCTTTCGTCAGTAATGCTGGACTGGTCATGAGTGACCAGCCCCGGCCGCTGCCGACGAAGCCGTCGCGCCACCACATTCGGCACATCGTGCGGCGCACCCTGTCCAAGAGCTGGGACGACTCGATTTTCTCGGAGTCCGCGCAAGCGGCGTTCTGGTCGGCGTTGTCGCTTCCCCCGCTGCTTCTCGGGATGCTCGGCAGCCTGGCGTACATCGCCCCGCTATTCGGGCCCGAGACGCTTCCGATGATCGAAGACCAGATCATCGACACCGCCGCGCGGTTCTTCTCCACCAACGTGGTGACCGAGATCATCGAGCCGACGGTGCGCGACATCGTCAAGGGCGCTCGCGGCGAGGTGGTCTCGGTGGGGTTCGTGATCTCGCTGTGGGCGGGGTCGTCGGCGATCTCGGCGTTCGTGGACTCGATCACCGAGGCGCACGACCAGACGCCGCTGCGCCATCCGGTGCGCCAGCGGTTCTACGCGCTGGGCCTGTACGTGGTGATGTTGGTCGGCGCGATCCTCGCGGCGCCGTTCATCGCGTTGGGGCCGCGCAAGATCGCGACATTCATCCCCGACAGCTGGGACCACATCCTGCGCTTCGGGTACTACCCGGTGCTGATCTTGGGCCTGATCGTGTCGGTCAACATCCTCTACCGGGTCTCGCTGCCCAAGCCGTTGCCGTCGCACCGACTGCTGCTGGGCTCGATCCTGGCCACCGTGGTGTTCCTGCTGGCGACGTTCGGGCTGCGCTTCTACCTGACGTGGATCACCGCGACCGGCTACACCTACGGCGCGCTGGCGACGCCGATCGCCTTCCTCTTGTTCGCGTTTTTCCTCGGGTTCGCGATCATGATCGGGGCCGAACTCAACGCCGCCGTCCAAGAGGAGTGGCCGGCCGCGGACACCCACGCCAAGCGGTTCCGGTGGTGGCTGAAGGAGAAAGCGGACTCACTCAACGGCGTCTCCGCCGACGACCCGGCGCCCGCCCCGGGCACCTCAGCCGACCGCGCTACTTCTTGAGCTTCTCGTAGATCCGCTTGCACTCCGGGCACACCGGCGAACCCGGCTTGGCCGACTTCGTCACCGGAAACACCTCACCGCACAGGGCGACGACGTGAGTTCCCATCACCGCGCTCTCGGCGATCTTGTCCTTCTTGACATAGTGGAAGAACTTGGGGGTATCGCTGTCAGTCCCGTCGTCGACGCGTTCGTCGGTGTCGGTGCGCTCGATCGTCTGGGTTTGCATGACAACCATTTTGCCCGTAAGAAAACCGACCCGTACAGCGGAGCCACAATGTGGAACAGTGGAGTTATGAAACAAAGCCCCGAGCTGAGTTTCGATGACGACGGTCGGCCCATCCTGATCACTCGCGCCGCCCCCGCCTACGAGGAACAGCACCGCCAACGGGTTCGGAAATACCTGACGATCATGTCGTTTCGTATCCCGGCCCTCGTCCTGGCCGCGGTCGCCTACGGCATCTGGCACAACGGGCTGATCTCGCTGGCCATTCTGGTCGGTTCGATTCCGCTGCCGTGGATCGCCGTTCTCATCGCCAACGACCGCCCGCCGCGCCGTCCCGAGGAGCCGCGTCGATACGACAACCGGCACCGCTCCCCCGAAGTCGCGACCGCCGAGCGGCCGGCGCTGGAACACGGCACCATCGCCGCGCCGCAACCCGAGGGACGCGCCCCGAACGGTGATGTTCCCAGCTGAGACGCTTCTATCGCTTTTCTAAGGACATTCTCAGGTCCTCGCCGAGAAACCGCTGATCAGAAGGTGTGAACCAGCCAATGGCTGGGAACTCTTTGGACCTCGTGGGCGTTGTAGCTCATGACAGTTCGACTTGATCAGGAGGCCGTCATGGCAAATGCCAGCACCATCCGCGTCGACCAAGACCTGGACGCCCAGAGTCCAGCGGCTGACCTCGTACGCGTGTACCTCAATGGCATTGGCAAAACGGCCTTGCTCAACGCCGCCGACGAGGTGGAGCTCGCAAAGCGCATCGAGGCAGGGCTTTACGCCAAGCACCTGCTCGAGACGCGGAAGCGCTTGGGAGAGAACCGCAAACGTGATCTTGCCGCGGTGGTCCGTGACGGTGAGGCGGCGCGACGCCACCTCCTCGAGGCCAACCTGCGCCTCGTGGTGTCGCTAGCGAAGCGCTACACGGGTCGCGGGATGCCGCTGCTCGACCTGATCCAGGAAGGCAACCTGGGCCTGATCCGGGCGATGGAAAAGTTCGACTACACCAAGGGATTCAAGTTCTCGACGTACGCCACGTGGTGGATCCGACAGGCGATCACCCGCGGCATGGCCGACCAGAGCCGCACCATCCGGCTTCCGGTGCACCTCGTCGAGCAGGTCAACAAGCTGGCTCGAATCAAGCGCGAGATGCATCAGAACCTCGGACGCGAAGCCACCGACGAGGAACTCGCGGCCGAGTCGGGCATCCCGGTCGAGAAGATCACCGATCTGCTCGAGCACAGCCGCGACCCGGTGAGCCTCGACATGCCGGTTGGCAGTGACGAGGAAGCCCCCCTGGGTGACTTCATCGAAGACGCCGAGGCGATGTCCGCCGAGAACGCGGTCATCTCCGAGCTGCTGCACACCGACATCCGACACGTGCTCGCCACGCTCGACGAGCGCGAGCAGCAGGTGATCCGGTTGCGGTTCGGCCTCGATGACGGCCAGCCCCGCACCCTCGACCAGATCGGCAAGCTGTTCGGGCTCTCCCGTGAGCGGGTCCGCCAGATCGAGCGCGAGGTCATGGCCAAGCTCCGCAACGGCGAACGGGCGGATCGGCTCCGCTCCTACGCCAGCTAGAAGCCCCGATGACGATCCCCGCCGGCACCGCCCGGCGGGGATCGTGTCGTCTCGAGCCGGTGTCGCAGACGTAACAACGCAGTTCAGGCCCTCAAGCCGGTAGACTCACCTTCGACGGAGGGTTAGCGCAATGAATGATCTGGTCGACACCACAGAGATGTACCTGCGGACGATCTACGACCTCGAGGAAGAGGGCGTGGTGCCCCTGCGTGCACGCATCGCGGAACGTCTCGATCAGAGCGGCCCGACCGTCAGCCAGACGGTGTCCCGCATGGAGCGCGACGGCCTGCTGCATGTCGCCGGGGACCGCCACCTCGAGCTGACCGAGAAGGGCCGCGCCCTCGCGGTCGCCGTGATGCGCAAGCACCGACTCGCCGAGCGGCTGCTCGTCGACGTCATCGGCTTGCCCTGGGAGGAAGTCCACGCCGAGGCGTGCCGCTGGGAGCACGTGATGAGCGAGGACGTCGAGCGCCGGCTGGTTCAGGTGCTCAACAACCCGACCACTTCCCCGTTCGGCAACCCGATCCCCGGACTGTCCGAGTTGGGCTTGATCAGTACCTCCTCCGACCGTGACCCCCTGAACCTCGTGCGCTTGACCGAGCTGCCCGCGGGGATGCCCGTCGCGGTGGTGGTGCGGCAGCTGACCGAGCACGTCCAGGGCGACGTCGACCTCATCGGCCGGCTCAAGGACGCGGGCGTGGTGCCCAACGCCCGAGTGACCGTGCAGACCAACGACCACGGCGGGGTGATGATCGTGATCCCCGGCCACGAACAGGTCGAACTGCCCCATCACATGGCGCACGCCGTCAAGGTCGAGAAGGTCTGACCGGCCGATTGGGCCCAACGGCCGGCGATCAGCCGGCCCGCCTCCCGAACGCCTGCCGCGGCGGTAACCGCACCCCCAGCTGGTCAGCCAATCGGTAACCGGTAGCCGCCAGCTCTCGAATCTGCTCCGGCCGCAGGCCGGACTGCAGCGCGGTGTCGAGCATGCCCGCCATCCGATGCGTCCCGTCACACCGCAGCGCCGCCTCCAGCGACACTCCGGCCAGCGGACCGTCGCCACGCGCGTACGCCGAGAACGCCAGCAGCACGAGGGCCTCGGCGCGCCACTGCTCCG
>NZ_LZJE01000149.1:0-14697 GCF_001666865.1 Mycobacterium sp. E136 | reverse complement strand
AGTTTTGACAAGCCGCGGCATCGCAGCCGTTCGACACCGGCTCGATGCGGCCACGACACCGAATCTCCCGCACGACGCAACTTCGCTTGATTCCGCCGTCGCGATCGTCGACGCCGACTGCGTCGACTCCATGTTCGGCGAGCACCATGCGGTACGCCGGCGACTGCGCCAGTGCGGGGACGCCATCTGCGAGGCGGCGAGCATGGCGGCCGGCGAGTTGGGCGCGCGCCGCGTCCTCATCATCGGCGACGCGCGCGGTCTTTCGTTCGGACGCGGGGCCCGCGCCGAGCGATGGTTACGCGATCTCGCGCACCGAATCGGTTACGAAGGCTCTATCAACGGGCTCACCGGGCTCGTCACGTCCTATGCGGTGGTCGAGACCGACCGGCAGGTACGGGCGATCGCCGAGGCGGTCGCCGATTGGCACCGCGGTGAGATGCCGGGCGGCACGACGCGTCTGGGCGCTGCCGCAATGCGGTAGACGTCAGCGTCGCGGCCGCATCCGCGCCCGGACCGGGCCTCTGGCGATGGTGGTGAACGGCACGTCGGTTTCGAACGTGTCGTCGAGCGATTCGACCCGGGCGGCGCGCACGATCGTGGCCAGCGCCAACGTCGTCTCCAGTCGCGCGAAGTGCTCGCCGATGCACGGCCGCCCGCCGGCCAGCCACGGCAGGAACTGCCAGCGATCGCGGTTCTGGGTGTTCTCGGGACTGAACCGCTCGGGATCGAAGACCTTCGGATTCGGCCACATGGCCGGGTCGTGGTGCAGCCCGTAGATGCCGAGCGCCACCAGGGTGCCGCCCTCGACGCGGTAGCCGTCGACCGCGATGTCGCGGGTCGCCAGTCGAGCCACGCCGGCCGCAGGTGGGCACAGCCGGATCGCCTCGTGCAGCACCTGCACGGTGTATTGGAGCCGCGGCACATCGTCGGGGGTCAGTTCCCGCTCGCCGATGGCGGCGGCCTCCGCGGCGACGCGGTCCTGGATGTCGGGGTGACGTCCGAGTACCCAGAGCGTGAACGTGAGCGCGGTCGAGGTGGTGTCGTGGCCGGCGAGCATGAAGATCAGCAGGTCGTTCGAGATGTCGTCGTCGGACAGCGGCAACCCGGTTTCGGGGTCCACCGCCGCCATCAACGCCCGCACCAGGGGCGCGTCGCGCGTCGGGTCGGTGCGGCACGCGCGCACCATGTCGTCGGTGATCTCCTTCATCTCGGCGACCGCGCGGCGCACGCGGCGGCGAGCGGGTGTCGGCAGCCAGCGCGGTGCCCGCACCGGTCGCAGCGCGCGGTCGGCGGTATACGACGACGCGACGTGCATGCACCGGGCGATGGTGTCGGCGCGCTCGTTGAGGTCGATGCCGAGCACGGAGCGGCCCAGCGACTGCATCGCCACGCGGCGGCACTCGTCGTCGAGATCGAATTCGCCGCCCTCGGGCCAGCGATCGACGAACGCCTGGGCCGCCGCGGACATGTAACCGCCGAACTTGCGGACGTTCTGCTTGGTGAATACCGGCTGAAGCGCCCGCTTGCGGGGCCGCCACAGGTCATTGGGCAACACGAAAAGGCTGTCGCCCGCCATGTTGCGGACCTCGTCGTGGTAGATGCACCGCTCCGAGGAGTTGTCGGAGCGGGTGAGCACGTCGCGCATGCCGTTGGGCGACATCACCGCGACGACCGGCGGATACACCCACTTCGGCGCGATCTGAATGCGGGTGATGGGGCCGCCTGCGTCGCGAATGACATCCTGCCCGGTGTCGAACCGCCGAAGGAGTCGGGCCAACCGCCAGATCGGCAGCGGGTTCTTGGGCACCAGCGGCAACGCCGTGACGTCGAGCGTGGTGGTCATGTGCAGATCATCACCCCTGGCGCGTCGGCTCGGCACCGGTACGGGACATTCACGCCGACCAGGTGAGCGGCGCGCCTTCACCTTTCATCATCACGGCGCCGGGCATGACCCGGATGCGGTAGGGCGACAGCCGTAGCGCGGCGAACTGTTCGGAGGTCGGCCCGTCCTGCCACATCGGGATGATCCGCGGGTCGTAGCCCACCGGTGCGGGCGCGGTCGCGAACTTGTCCCACACCGCCGCCTTGGTCTCGTCGTCGACGTACCACTCGACCAGACACTCGGCGCTGCAGGTGTCGTGGTCGGGCCTCCAGTAGCTCACCGAGACCTCCGGGTGCACGGCTAGATGGCTCTTCTTGATCGGCGACGGCACCGTGGCGATCCAGCCGAACAGGTCGGTGCCGTCCCACTCCCAAATCGGATGCAGGATGCGGGTACGCGGCCTGCCGTTGGCATCGACCGTGGCCACCGAGGCCCACACGATGGAGTGGGCCATCTCGACGAACGCGGGCGCAATCTGCTCCAGGGTGGTCACGGTTGCCTAGCGTAGGCAGGTGCCGTCCCGGCCGGTCAGCTGCCGCTGCTCTCCGAAGCCTCGCTGTCCGCAGAATCCTTGCTGAACTTGGGGTTTCCGTCGTCGTCGAGCCAGTCGTTGACCGCGGTGCCCGCGACGGCACCGCCGGTCCCTGGCATCTTGGTGGTGGGCCGTTCCTCCTCGTAGGCCTTGTGCATCTCTTTGGCCTTTTCCCGATGCTCGTCGGTGATCTCGGGCTTCTCGGTCGGCGGCCGATCCTCGGGCTCGTCGAGCACTTGGTGATGTTCGTCGGTTTCGGGTTCCGGGCTCTGCTGTTCTTCGCTCTGCCCTTGTTCGCTGGTCATGGACTACGACTGCCCGGAGAGCCGAAATACGAAACGCGGTTTCGGCTAACCGGTGGGAACCGTTCGCAAAGCGGCGGGCAGGCTGGGAAGAAAGTGTTTGCGAGCGAAAGCGCGGATGTCGTCGGCGGACTCCAGCGGCTGGGAACTGGGCAGCAGCAACACCATCGCCGCGTACCGCAGGATGGTGTCGGCCAACTCCTCGACGGCCTCCTCCCCGATCCGCTCGGCGAATCCGGCGGGGAAGATGATCCGCAAAGCGGCGGCCATCCGGGCGATCGCCGCGTCGTAGTGCCTTCGTGCGAGTTCGAGCAGCAGCGCGGGCTCGTCGGTCAGTATCCGGTACAGCACGCGATGGCGGCGGAACTTCAAGATCGACAGCGTGAACGCCTCGACATAGTAATTCGACTGCGGCCCAACTCGTTTGACCTCTTCGGCGATGTCGGCGAACAGCGCGATGTTCTCGCGCTCGATCACCGCGGCCACGAGCTCGTCGCGGTTGGCGAAACGCCGGTAGATGGTCGTTCGGCTGACGCCTGCGCGACGCGCGACGTCGTCGAGCGCGACCCGACGGAAGCCGTGTCGCTCGAACTCGATGACGGCGGCGTCGAGGATGGCTTCCATCGCCGGGTCTTTGCCCGTCGCCGGGTCAGGCTCGGGCATAACCTTTTTGGGCGTAGCCGTTGTAGCGCCACTTCATAGGCAGACGATCCCACACCCAGTTGACCGGACGCGAGCGCCAGAACGCCGCGAAGCGCTGGTAGCGACGCTCCTGACGGTCGCTCCACGGCAGTTGCAGCAGCTCGCGAGCGCGGGGCGGCAACCCGCCGGTGGTCAGGAACGCCGCCAGCGGGTTGAACAGCGGCCCGATCAGCCGCCATGCCCATGCGGGAACGCCCTTGGGGCACGGGAACCCCTTGGTGACGTAGCCGACGCCGTACACCGCGGTCTTGTGGGCGACGACGATCTCGTCGAGCATGCGGTCCCAGTAGCGCTCGAACTCGTCGTAGGTGGCCGGCATCGGCCGCTCACTCACGCCGTAGCGGCGGTACCACGTCTTCGACTCGAGATAGATCTGCTCCTTCTCCTCACGGCTCAGCCGCTTGACGAAGGTGTCGGCGAAGTACAGCACCTGTTCGACGAACGTCGCGTGCGCCCAGAAGTAGGTCTCCGGATCCAGCGCGTGGTAGCGCTTGCCGTCGGGCATCTCGCCCTTGATCTCGGTGTGGAAGTCACGGACCTGCGTCCCGGGGTTGGCGTCGTCGGAGCCGTAGACAGTGTTGAAGATCGGCGGCAGCGAACGCTTCACCCGCGCGGCGGTGTCGTCGAAGAACACCGAGTGGTCGAGCACGCCCTGACCGAGTTCGGCCAGCATGTTCTGCAGCACCGCGGGCCGCGGCCCGATCAGGTACATCCGGTTGTCCCCGAAATAGCGCCACACCAGCGACTGCGGCCCCAGCGGCAGCGCGTCGTCGACGGGTCTGTTCGTCTCCACCAATTCGGTCATGTGGAACAGTGTTACAAATTTCGCACTTTGTACCAAGCGGCTGTGAGAGGGCTCACGACAGACCGGACCGGCGAGCGAGAGGAGAAGCCGTGGTCGTGAAAGCGGCCGATCAGTGATCGCGAATGCTACTTCGCGTCAGCTCGCACGCGAGCACGACGCCAGTGGGCGACGGCCAGCACGACGAGCACCCCGGCGACCGCCGCCAGCAGCAGCGCCAGGCCGAGCAGCGGCGCGCTGTACTCGACCGAGGACGTCTCCGGCTCGCCTTCCAGCACCGGCGCCACCGCGACCGTCGTCGCGGCCGCCGTCCAGCTCAGCACGCTGCCCACCGCCGCGGCGACGGCCAGCACAAGCTCGAGCGCTGCCCGGACCCTCATGCGGGCGGGATGCGCTCTTCGATCAGCTGGGTCAGCGACTCCCGCAGCTTCTGATGCTTGCGGGCCCAGGCCTGCGCGGTGCGGTCATTGGTCATCTTCAGCCCGATGCCGGTGCGGCCGCGGGGGACGCCGGTGAGTTCGCCGAGCGCGCGCGCCGACTGCCACTTCGGGGCCTCGGCGCCGGTGGGTTCGGGGTAGATGCGCACGATCTCGTCGGTGCGGATCCGTTCGGTGCCCTGGCGCAGGGTGTCCGGGGTCAGCTCGACCGAGGTGTGGATGCGGGCGGCCTTGACCTGGATCCCGAGGAAGCCGGTGACGAGGAGTAGGAACATGCCGGGCACCATCCACTGGAAGCCGTAACCGGCCGACGCCTGGATCAGCCCCATGGCGATCGCCGAGGCGGGTCCGGCCGCCAGCCACCACCAGCTGGCACCCTGCTCGTAGAACAGCACCTGCGGCGCCTTCTCGGTCATGTCGCTTCCCCCTGGTCGGCCGCGGGCCGCGTGTTCAGGACCGCCCCCGCGATCAGCGGGAGCACCGCGAGCACGGTGACGAAGTGGACGACGCCGCTCAGGGCGAGCAGGGCGACGAACACGACGATGGTCGACGCCAGCGCCACACCGGCCCGGCGGAACCGGACATCGCCGGTGCGGCTGCGGCCGGCAAGGAAGGCCATCCCCGCACCCGCGGCAACGGTGAGGATCCCCGCGCCGCGGAACAGCGTCGGAAGGTTCACCGAGGCGGCGATCAGACCGCCGAGCATCAACATCACCGAAGCGACGACCCAGCACCAGAAGGCGGCGGTGACGACGCGGTTTCGCGGCGCAGGAGCGGTCATGGTCGGGTCAGCCTATCGGGTCACCGGGTGAAGAAGTCGGTGGCGTCTTTGCGGTGCAGCAGATACACGCCGCCGACGATCAGCACCGAGCCGAGGATCGCGGTGACCGCATAGGAGACTGCGGCGGCCGGCGGCCGGTCGCCGCGCAACAGGTTGCTCGCGACGTACACCACGGCCGCGACGCCCGTGCCGGTCAGCACGGTCCGCGCCCACCGATAGCCCTGGCGCATCAGGATCTGAAAGGTCAGCACGATGGCCCCGATGATCAGGATGAACACCACCGAGAGCGCAAGCACCGGTGCCGGCAGCTTGTCGGTGCGATCGTCGACCAGCAGGTCGACGATGTGGCCGATGATCAACAGCGGAAGCGAGGCGACCCAGAGCCAGAAGCCGGTGTCCACGTCGTCGGGGCGGGTGCCGGGTTCGCGTGGCGGCTGCCCGGCGGGATCCGAACGGCCGTCTGACTCCGGGCTCACGCCAGCCAGGCGGCGACGTCGGCCGCCCAGTACGTCAAGACGATGTCCGCCCCGGCCCGCCGGATGCTGGTCAGGGTTTCGAGGGCGACGGTCTGCAGGTCGATCCAGCCGTTGGCGGCGGCCGCGCTGATCATCGAGTACTCGCCGGAGACCTGGTAGGCGGCCACCGGCACGGGCGACAGGTCGGCCGCCGCGCGCACGACGTCGAGATAACTCATCGCGGGCTTGACCATCACGATGTCGGCGCCCTCGTCGATGTCGAGTTCGATCTCGTGCAACGCCTCGCGCGCATTGCCCGGATTCTGTTGATACGTACGACGATCGCCACGCAGGCTCGACCCCACCGCATCACGGAAGGGGCCGTAGAACCCCGAGGCGAACTTCGCGGCGTAGGCCAGGATGACCGTGTCGGTGTGCCCCGCGGCGTCCAGGCCGTCGCGGATCGCGGCGACCTGGCCGTCCATCATGCCGCTCGGACCCACGACGTGGGCACCCGAATCAGCTTGTGCCACAGCGAGTTCCACGTAGCGCTTGTTGGTCAGGTCGTTGTCGACCCGGCCCGCGCCGTCGAGCACCCCGCAATGACCGTGATCGGTGAACTCGTCGAGGCAGGTGTCGGCCATCAGGACGGTGTCGTCGCCGAGGTCGCCGGCCAGGTCGCGCAGTGCGACGTTGAGGATGCCGTCCTCGGCAACGCCGATCGACCCGGTGGGGTCCTTGTCCTCGTCGCGCGGAACGCCGAACAGCATCAGGCCGCCGACACCGGCCGCCACCGCGTCGGCGGCGGCGCGGCGCAGCGAGTCGCGGGTGTGCTGCACGACGCCGGGCATCGAGGAGATCTCACGGGGTTCGTCGATGCCGTCGGCGACGAACATCGGCAGCACCAGTTGCCGTGGCTCCAAGGCGGTTTCGGCGACCAGCCGCCGCAACGCCGGAGTCGCGCGCAGCCGGCGGGGACGATGCCTGGGAAAACCCATCTCGGTCAGCGGCGGCGGCTCTTCTTACGCGGCGGGGGCAGTGCGCCCTCGGCGCGCAGCCGGGCGGCGTGCTCGGCGAGCGCCTCCACCAGCGGACCGACGGCGGCGACCTCGGGCTGCACATCGACGCGCAGGCCGAATTCCGCTGCGGTCTCGGCGGTTTTCGGTCCGATGCACGCGACGATGGTGCGCGCGTGCGGCTTGCCCGCGATACCGACCAGGTTGCGCACCGTGGAGCTCGAGGTGAAGCAGACCGCGTCGAAGCCGCCGGTCTTGATCATCTCGCGGGTGTGCGCGGGCGGCGGTGCGGCACGCACCGTGCGGTATGCCGTGACGTCCTCGATCTCCCAGCCGCGTTCGCGCAGGCCCTCGGCCAGCGTCTCGGTGGCGATGTCGGCGCGCGGCAGCAGCACGCGGTTCACCGGGTCGAAAACGTCGTCGTACGGCGGGAATTCATCGAGCAGGCCCAGCGACGACTGCTCACCGGCGGGCACCAGCTCGGGGTTGATGCCGAACGCCCGCACCCGGTCGGCGGTGGCCTGGCCGACGCAGGCGATCTTCACGCCCGAGAACGCCCTCGCGTCGAGGCCGAACTCGTTGAACTTCTCCCACACCGCGCGCACGGCGTTGGTGGAGGTGAACACCACCCACTGGAACCGGCCGTCGACCAGACCCTTGACCGCGCGCTCCATCTGGGCGGGGCTGCGCGGCGGCTCGACAGCGATGGTGGGGACCTCGATCGGCAATGCGCCGTGGCCCACCAGCTTCTCGCTCATCTCGCCGGCCTGATCCTTGGTACGCGGCACCAGCACGGTCCAGCCGTACAGGGCGCGGCTCTCCCACCAGTTCAGCTTGGTGCGGTTGGCGACGGTCTTGCCGATGGTCACGACGAGTGGCCCGGACAAGGGGCCCGACGGCTCGGTGCCGGCCAGCGTGGCCTTGTCGAGCAGCCCGGCCAGCGTCGTCTCGACCGAACGCTGTTGGCACGTCGTGCCATTCGCAGTCACCACCAGCGGCGTGGTGTCGGTCAGTCCGTACTCGATCAGCGTGCGCGCCGCGTCGGGTAGATGGGACGCCGTCGCGTGCAGGATCAGCGGACCGGGCGCGGCGGCCAGTGCGGCCCAGTCGACGTCGGGATCGCGGACGTCGGCCACGGTGTGCGCGGACCCCAGCGGTAGACCCGCATATGTGGGTACCGCGGTGGTGTCCGGCAGGCCCGGCACGATCTCGAAGTTCAGGTGCGACTTCGCCAGCGCCGACACCTCGGTGATCACCGCGTCCACCGACAGCGGATCGCCCGCGACCAGGCGCACCACGTCCACGCCGGTACGGGCCTCGGTGATCAGCGTCTTGGCCACCTCGGCCGGATCGCCGACGGCCGACCGGATATCGGGCCCGCCTGGGATGGCCGGCGCTTCGGCGTCGGAGGCCTCACCGTCTTTGGGGGCCTCGGCAGGTTCGGGCCCCGACGGGGGCGGCAGTTCGCACCCCACCAGGGCCAGCACGGCTTCCGGCACATCGGGGTCGGTGAACACCAGGGCGGCGTTGGCGAGCACGGTGTGGGCCCGCGTCGTCAGCAGCCCGGGGTCGCCGGGACCCGATCCGACAAACGTGATGCGGCCCGGCTTCGGCTTGCGCCCCCGCCCGCTGGTCTGGCCTGTCATCTCACTCACTCATCTCTCTGCTCTTCGCTTGTCGCTCATCGCAGCTCTACAGCTCAGTTGGCGTCCGCCATGAGTTCGCGCGCCCCGAGATCGAACAACTCCTCGGCGACCGAGAGCCCCAGCTCCCGGGCCCGGTCGGAAGTGCCGACGCCGGACGCGCGGATCACGTCGGATCCGTCCAGCGCCGCTACGCAGCCGCGCAGCGACACCTCTTCGAAGACGTTGCCGTCCTCATCGATGGACTCGACCACCTCCGCGATCGCTCCCACCGGTGCGGAACAACCCGCCTCCAGTCGGGCGAGCAGGGCCCGTTCCGCGGTGACTGCGGCGCGCGTGTCGGCGTCGTCCAACTCCGCCAGCAGCGCGGCGAGCTCGGTGTCGCCTGCGCGGCACTCGACCGCGAGCGCACCTTGAGCCGGCGCTGGCAACATCTGCACCGGCTCGAGAGTCTCGGTGACATCTGCCAGCCGCCCGATGCGGGCCAGTCCCGCCCGTGCGACTACGATGCCGTCGAGATCACCGTTGCTAACCCTGTTCAACCTGGTATCCAGGTTGCCTCTTAGGGGGCGGATTTCCAAACCGAGACCCAGTGCTCTAAGCTGTGCGGCCCGTCGCGGGCTCGATGTGCCGATGACCGACCCCGCGGGCAACTCCCCGAGCACCAGTCCGTCGCGCGCCACCAGTGCGTCTCGCGGGTCTTCGCGCGGGGGGCTTGCGGCGATGACGAAGCGCGGGTCGACCGCGGTCGGCAAATCCTTGAACGAGTGCACGGCGGCATCGACCCGGCCCTCGTGGATGGCCTCCCGCAGAGCCGCGGTGAACACACCCACGCCGATATCGGCGATCGGGCCCTGGTTGCGGTCGCCCTCCGTGGAGACGGGGACGAGCTCGGCGGCGTGTCCGTTCGCGATCAGCGCGTCCCGAATTGTCCCTGCCTGGGTGGTCGCCAAGAGACTGGCGCGAGTGCCTATCCGAATTACAGTCAACCGTTACTCGGCCTTGTCGAGATCCGATGCGAGCAAAGGCATTTCGGGCCCCGCGACGGCGTCGACGGCCTGCTGGTCGAGCTCGAACAGCTCGCGCAGCGCCTCGGCGTAACTGTCCCCGCCGGGTGCGCTGGCCAATTGCTTGACCCGCACCGTCGGGGCGTGCAGGAGCTTGTCGACGACCCGGCGCACCGTCCTGGCGACCTCGTCGCGCTGCGCGGTGCCCAAGTCCGGAAGCCGGTTGTCGAGGCGCAGCAGCTCCGCCTCGACCACGTCGGCGGCGCGCTGACGCAGCGCGGTGACCGTCGGGGTGACCTCGGCCATCCGCTGACCGGCAAGGTACTTGGCAACCTCCGCGGCGACGATCGCGCGGGCGGCTTCGGCGTCGGACGACGCGGCTCGGGCGGCCGGTTCGCGCTGGATGCGGTCCATGTCGACGACGTAGACGCCGGGTAGACCCGCCACCGCGGGATCCACGTCGCGCGGCATGCCGAGGTCGCAGATGACCAGCTGTTTTGGCTCTTGGCCGTGCGCCAGACCGCGGTGGACGTCGGCCAGCGAGACCACCGGCCGAACCGCTCCGGTGCAGCAGACGACGACGTCGGCGTCGGTGAGCAGCGGCGGCAGGTGGTCAAACGGGAAGGGTTGCGACTCGATGCCCAGCTCGCGAACGTTGGCCGCGAGGCGCTTGGCCCGGGGCTGGCTGCGGTTCACCACGTGGATGCGCTCGACGCCCGCCCGCGCCAGGTGCTTGGCGGCCAGCGAGCCCATCGAACCCGCGCCGATGACCACCGCGGTGCGGCCGGCCAGCGAGCCGAGCTTGCTTTCGGCGGTGTCCAGCGCGACGGAGACGACCGAAGCGCCCGCGGCGTCGATGCCGGTCTCGGTGTGCACCCGCTTGCCGACGGCCAGCGCGCGCTGCGACAGTTCGTGCAGGGTGCGGCCGACGGTGTGGTTGGCCTCGGCGGCCGCGTAGGCGCGGCGGACCTGGCCGAGCACCTGCTGCTCGCCGACGACCGCGGAATCCAGGCCGGAGGCCACGGCGAACAGGTGCTCGACGGCGGCTTCGGCGTACCGGACGTAGGCGTATTTGGTCAGGTCGTTGAGGCTCATCCCGGAATGGTCGGAGAGCACCTGCCCGATCACCGACAGGCCGCCGTGGAACGCGTCGACGACCGCGTAGACCTCGACGCGGTTGCACGTGGACAGCACCATGGCCTCAGTGACGAGGGAGGATTGCAGCACCTGGTCGACGATCTTTGCCTGATCGGACTCGTCGGTGCTGAGCTGCTCGAGCACGGACACCGGCGCGCTGCGGTGCGAAACCCCGAAAAGCAGCACGCTCACGGCCTCATCACCACGTCATCCAAGGTAGTCGGTGAACAGTTAGCTCACCAAATTCCGCGCTGTTTTCGTCGGACCCGTATTCCGACGGCGAAACCCGTACTGGTATCCCGCTTCGCGGCGGCGCCCGTCACGTCGCGAGATCGGCCCTCAGGCGTGGCTCGTCGATCTCCCAGTAGCTGTGTTCGCGCCCGTCGAGCAGAACCACCGGGAGCCGGTCGCCGAACTCCGCACGCAGCCCCGGATCGCCGGCCTTCGCGGCGGCGTCGACATCGGTGACGGCCAGCGTGAACCCCAGTTCGTCGGCCAGCTGGGCCAGCCGCGCCGCCGCGTCCGTGCAGATCGTGCACCCGTCGCGCGTCAACAACTCCACCGCGTGCTCCACCTCGCCAGTATCGCCGCACCGGTGACTTAGGGTTGATTCGTGTCTGGAATCGGCGACCGCGAAGCTGCTGAACAGCAACTCGCCGGCGAGGCGAGCGCGGAGGCGGCCGTCACCGACCTGGCGGCCGAAACCGCCCCGGCCCCACCGGCTCCGCCACCGGATCTGACCGCTGCGGCGTTCTTCGACGTCGACAACACCCTGGTGCAGGGGTCGTCGCTGCTGCACTTCGCCCGCGGCCTCGCCGCCCGCAAGTTCTTCACCTACGGCGACATCGCTCGGTTCGTCTATGCGCAGGCGAAGTTCCAGCTGACCGGCCGCGAGAACAGCGAGGACGTGGCCGCTGGCCGTCGCAAGGCACTGGCGTTCATCGAAGGCCGCTCGACGGCCGAGTTGATGGCGGTCGGCGAGGAGATCTACGACGAGATCATCGCCGACAAGATCTGGCCCGGCACCCGAGCGCTCGCGCAGATGCACCTCGACGCCGGCCAGCAGGTATGGCTGGTCACCGCGACCCCGTACGAGCTGGCCGCGACCATCGCCAAGCGGCTCGGTCTCACCGGCGCGCTGGGCACCGTCGCCGAATCCGTCGACGGGGTGTTCACCGGCCGCCTGGTCGGCGACATCCTGCACGGCACCGGGAAGGCGCACGCGGTGCGTTCCCTGGCGATCCGCGAAGGGCTCAACCTGCGCCGCTGCACGGCCTACTCGGACAGCTTCAACGACGTGCCGATGCTCTCGCTGGTCGGCACCGCGGTGGCGATCAACCCCGACGCCGACCTGCGCGACCTCGCACGTGAGCGTGGCTGGGAGATCCGCGATTTCCGCACCGCGCGCAAGGCCGCGCGCATCGGGGTGCCGTCGGCGCTGGCGCTCGGCGCGGCCGGCGGGGCACTGGCGGCGGTGGTCTCGCGCCGCCAGGAGGGCCGCTGACGAGCCGCGCTGGGCGAGGCTGGGGCCCACGCCCGCTGATAGGCTCGCGCCGCTGACTCCGACAAGACGAGACGGCAGCCCGCGCACGCGAGGAGCAGGTCAGGCATGGCAATCGCAGAGAACATCATCGGAACCCACTACCGGTATCCCGACTACTTCGAGGTCGACCGGGAGAAGATCCGTGAGTTCGCCCGTGCGGTCAAGGACGAGCACCCGGCGCATTTCACCGAAGAGGCCGCCGCCGAGTACGGCTACGACTCGCTGATCGCCCCGCTGACCTTCCTCGCCGTCGCCGGTCGCCGCGTCCAGCTGGAGATCTTCAACCAGTTCGACGTGCCGATCAACATGGAGCGCGTGCTGCACCGCGACCAGAAGATCACGTTCCACCGCCCGATCCTGGCCGGCGACAAGCTGTTCTTCGACTCCTACCTCGACTCGGTCACCGAGTCGCACGGCGCCATCGTCACCGAGGTCCGAGGCGAGGTCACCGACGCCGAGGGCAAGCCGGTCCTGACGAGCGTCGTCACCGTCATGGGCGAGGCTCAGTCGGACACCGAGGCCGACGAGGTGAGCCAGCGCATCGCCGCCGCACGCGACGAGGCGATCGCGAAAATGATTGCCAAGCAAAGTAGTTCGGAGAGCTAGCCTCTTTCCGGCCGCTCAGCCGAGGAACGTGTTCCTGCGCTGGGTGAGCAGTTGGTACAGCGTCTGCTGGATGGTTTCGCGCACCTGGTCGGTGAGCTCGAAGGTGACCATCGGGTCGTCGGCCGCCGACTCGTCGTAGTCCGCGGTCTCGATCGGCTCACCGAACTGGATATGCCACTTCGACGGCAGCGGGATCATCCCCACGGGCCCCGCCAGCGGGAAGAACGGCGTGATCGGGAAGTACGGCAGCCCGAGCAGCCGGGCCAGCAGCTTGACGTCGGCGATCATCGGATAGATCTCCTCGGATCCGACGATCGAGCACGGCACGATGGGCGCCTTGGTGCGCAGCGCCGCCGAGACGAAGCCGCCGCGGCCGAATCGCTGCAGCTTGTAACGGTCTTTGAAGTGTTTGCCCAGGCCCTTGTAGCCCTCGGGGAACACCGCGGTCAGCTCGCCCGCGGCCAGCAGTCGGTGGGCGTCGGCGGTGCAGGCCATGGTGTGGCCGGCCTTGCGTGCGGCCTGACCGACCACGGGCAGGTCGAACACCATGTCGGCGGCCAGCAGGCGCAGGTCGCGGTGCGTCGGGTGGTGGTCGTGCACCGCCACTGAGGCCATCAGCCCGTCGAACGGCAGCACGCCGGCGTGGTTGGCCACCACCAGCGCGGCGCCGGTCTCGGGCAGATGCTCGATGCCGCTGACCTCGACGCGGAACCACGACTTGAAGAAGACTCTCAGCAAAGGCAAAAAGATTGCGTTGTTGAGGTGGGCATCGAACCCGAATTCGTCGACGGTGTAATCGCCCGTCATCCGCTTGCGAACGAATTCGGCGACGGCCGCGATGTTCTTGGCGAGTTCGGTGGGCGTCTCGTCGACGATCGGTGCGCCGCCGGTCACGCCGCCGCGGTGCTCGTCGATCTCGCGGACGACGGCGGCGATCTCCTCGGCCGAGGCGCCGCTGACCGGATCCGAGAGCTGCGACGGATGTCGGCGGGAGCCCTGCGCTCGCGCGGCGTTCCGCCGCTGAGCCGCTGCACGGCCCGAATTACCATGCAGCGGTATAACTTTCGCCTTGGACTCGCCCGCCACGGTCGTTTCCTTCTCCCCACCCGATCAGTTGATGCGCCTAGCGTCCCCACCTTTGCGCCGCAGCAACGGCGCGACTCTCCATTGAGCGTACCCACCGCGGGTCGACGATCGGAGTCAATCCGCGACCTCTGACGTAATCGTCGAAGGCCTCGACTGTCGTCCACTTCGGGTTATAGCCGAGTTCGTTTCGCATCCGCGACGTATCCATGACTCTGCCATAACTGAGGTAGTTCAGCTGCTCGCGATCGAGTTCAGTGTAGCGAGTCGCACGCGTCAGCGAATCCACAGCGGCCAGCGCCGATCGAGGCACCGGCAACGCGATCCGCCCGGCCCGCCGGATCGCCTGGCTCATCATCACGACCCCGGGCGCTCCGACGTTGAACGTGCCCGCCTTGCCCGCCATCGTCGCGCGCTCGAGCGCCCCGAGCGCGTCCTGTTCGTGCAGCAGCTGGAGGCGGGCGTCGTGCCCGATGACCGTCGGTACCACGGGGCCGGCCAGGTAGCGCGACAGCGCCGTATCCATCCCCGGACCGATCATGTTGGCCAGCCGCAGGATGGTGACCGCGATGTCCGGCCGGCGACGGCCCAGTCCGCGCGCATAGCCCTCGATGTCGATGCTGTCGCGCGCGAAGCCCTCCCCCGGTGGCCGCCGCGCGCTGGTGTCCTCGGTGAACATCACCGGGTCGCGCGCGCTCGAGCCGTACACCTCCGAGGTCGACTTGAGCACGACGCGCTGCACCGACGGCGCCTTCTGACAGGCCGCGAA
>NZ_LZJE01000148.1:0-758 GCF_001666865.1 Mycobacterium sp. E136 | reverse complement strand
GGTGATCGCCTCGCCGTACCGGGAGATCACCCGCCCGGTGCTCGACTACGTCAAGCGCATCAGCCGCGAGTCGCCGCGCACCGTCGTCACCGTGTTCATCCCCGAGTACGTCGTCGGCCATTGGTGGGAGCAGGTGCTGCACAACCAGAGCGCACTTCGACTCAAAGGCCGACTGCTGTTCGAGCCGAATGTGATGGTGACGTCGGTGCCGTGGCAGTTGAGCTCCTCGGAGCGGCTCAAGACGCTGCAACCGCATTCGGCACCGGGCGACGCGCGCAGGGGATTCCTGGATTGACCGAAGACAAGGGTGGATCGACGGGCCTCGAGCTCACCGTCACCACTGGCTCGCCCGCCAACGGTGGCAGCTGTGTGGCGCGGGACGACGGCCGCGTGGTGTTCGTCCGCTACGCGCTGCCCGGCGAGCGGGTCAGGGTGCGGGTCGTCGCGGACCGCGGAAAGTACCTGCACGCCGACACCGTCGAGGTCATCGAGCCCTCGCCGGACCGCATCGACTCGCTGTGCGCGATTGCCGGAGCGGACGGCGCAGGGTGCTGCGATATGGCCTTCGCCGAGCCGGCGGCGGTCCGCGGACTCAAAGGCGCCGTCACCGACCGGCTCGGCCGTGGCGTCCGCCTCGTCGCGCCAGTGGAATCCGCCGAGCCGCGCCAACTGGTTGGCGACGACGGCGCCTTTGAGTCCGCGGACCGCCGCCGGCTCGGCGAAGGCCATATCGCAGCACCCTGCGCCGTCCGCTCCGG
>NZ_LZJE01000147.1:0-12712 GCF_001666865.1 Mycobacterium sp. E136 | reverse complement strand
CGGTCGCACCGACAGCCAGGGACTGGATGTTGAAGCCGCGCCGCGAGAACAGCGATGCGACACGTGCCAGGACGCCCGGTTTGTCCTCGACGAGCACCGACAGCGTTTGGGTGGCGGGGGTGCTCATCAGGCGTGCCCTTCTTCCGGATCGTCGAACAGCGGTCGGATGCCGCGGGCGGCCTGGATTTCGTCGTTGCTGGTGCCGGCGGCGACCATCGGCCACACCTGGGCGTCCGCACCGACGATGAAGTCGATCACCACGGGGCGGTCGTTGATCTCGCGCGCCTGGCGGATCACATCCTCGACGTCTTCGGCTCGCTCACAACGCAATCCGACGCAACCGAGCGCCTCGGCAAGCTTGACGAAATCGGGGATGCGACGCGAGTGCGTGGCGAGATCTGTTTGGCTGTACCGCTCTTCATAGAACAGGGTCTGCCACTGGCGCACCATGCCGAGGTTGCCGTTGTTGATCAGCGCCACCTTGATCGGCGCACCCTCGACCGCACAGGTGGCCAACTCCTGGTTGGTCATCTGGAAACAGCCGTCGCCGTCGATGGCCCACACCTCGGCCTCCGGGCGGCCGAACTTGGCGCCCATCGCCGCGGGCACGGCATACCCCATGGTCCCCAGGCCGCCGGAGTTCAACCACGTCTTCGGGTTCTCGTAAGAGATGAACTGCGCGGCCCACATCTGGTGCTGTCCGACACCCGCGACGTACACCGCCTCGGGTCCGGCCATCTTGCCCAGCGTCTCGATCACGTACTCCGGCGAGAGGCTCCCGTCGCTCTGCGGCCCATAGCTCAACGGGTAGGTCGCCTGCACCCCGCGCAGGTACTCCATCCAGTTGTCGATCTTGATCGAGTCCGCGGCACCGTCGCGCTGCAGCGCCACGATCAAATCGGCGATGACGGCCTTGACGTCGCCCACGATCGGCACGTCGGCGTGCCGGTTCTTGCCGATCTCGGCCGGGTCGATGTCGGCGTGGATGACCTTGGCCTCCGGGGCGAAGGAATCCAGCCGGCCGGTCACCCGGTCATCGAAGCGGGTGCCCAGTGCGATCAGCAGGTCGCTGCGCTGCAGGGCGGCCACCGCGGACACCGTGCCGTGCATTCCGGGCATGCCCATGTTCTGCGGATGGCTGTCGGGAAACGCACCGCGCGCCATCAGCGTGGTGACGACGGGGATCCCGGTCAGTTCGGCCAACTCCAGCAGACCCTCGGTGGCCTCGCCGCGGATCACGCCGCCGCCGACGTAGAGCACCGGCTTGCGGGCGGCGGCGATCAGCTTCGCGGCCTCGCGGATCTGGCGGTTGTGCGGTTTGGTGTTGGGCTTGTAGCCGGGCAGATCCATTCGCGGCGGCCAGCTGAAGGTGCACTGACCCTGCAGCACGTCCTTGGGGATGTCGACGAGCACCGGACCGGGACGGCCCGAGGACGCGATGTGGAACGCCTCCGCGATCGCCTTCGGGATCTCGTCGCCGCTGCGCACCAGGAAGTTGTGCTTGGTGATCGGCATCGTGATGCCGGAGATGTCGGCTTCCTGGAACGCGTCGGTTCCGATCAGGCCGCGGCCGACCTGTCCGGTGATCGCGACCACCGGGATCGAGTCCATGTGGGCGTCGGCCAGCGGCGTGACGAGGTTTGTCGCACCGGGGCCCGAGGTGGCCATCATGACGCCGACCTTGCCGGTCGCGTGGGCGTAACCACTGGCCGCATGTCCGGCGCCCTGCTCGTGCCGGACCAGTACGTGGCGCAGCTTCTTGGAGTCGAACAGCGGGTCGTACACCGGCAGCACCGCGCCGCCGGGGATGCCGAAGATCGTGTCGACGTCGAGTTCCTCCAGCGACCTGATCACTGCCTGCGCGCCGGTCATCTGTTGCGGCGCAACGCGTTGCGTCGCCGCCGGCGCAGATTTCACCGCCGGTTTCTTGGCATGTCCGTCGTCGGGCACGGTTGCCGCCACCTGCTCCAGCGGTCGGGTTGTCGGTGCGCTCACGGTGTTCGTTCTCCTAAATCCTTCTGCGGATCTGTCTCTAGGGTCTCAAATTCGGTGGTCGGGCAAGAAAAAACCCCCGTCAGCTGGGCAGCTGTACGAGGGTCGCGCGTCGGTGCCGGAGTTATGCCCGAGTAAGGGCAGGCGCGGCATCGACGCGCTTCCCGATTACTACGAGCAACCCCAGGCCCTGCATAACCGTCGACGGTAGCCTCCGCACTGGTCACAGGTCAAATTGCGGCACGGTGCGAAGATGGCCGGGTGAGTCCCGAGGCCGAACCCGCCCCCGTCGTCATCCGCATCTCGCCCATGGCGCATTTCGCCGTCGCGTTCCTGGCGTTCAGCATGCTTTCGCTGGTTCTCGCGGGGCTGACCTGGGTGGCGGCCCTGCTCATCATTCCGATCGTGTTGTCGGTGTTCGTCGCCCGCTATCGCACGGTCGCCGACCGCGACCACGTGACCGCGCGCACGTTGTTCGGCAGCGAGACGGTCCAGTGGGACGACATCGACGGTCTGCGGTTCGGCAAGGGGCCGGCGGCCTACGCCCACCTGAAGGACGGCAGGGACCTGCGGCTACCGGCGGTGACGTTCGCGACGCTACCGCGGCTCACCGAGGCCAGCGGCGGTCGCGTACCGAATCCGTATTCGACGGATTAGGCAAGCGGGTTGCCGCCGTTGAGCAGCACCCAGATCGCGACACCGGCGCCCGCGCCGAGCACCAGCGCACCGAGCGAGCCGAGGAACGGCCGCCGCGCCCACCCGCGTCCGGCGTCGAACCCGTAGCGGCCGGGGCCGGTCAGCACCAGCGCGGCCACCGCGCACAAGAGGAACACCTTGTACTCGTGCCCGTCGGTCAGGAAGTCCGACAGCCGCGCTTCTTCGTGGGCGACCATCGCGTCGGCCAGCACGCCGGTCACCAGGTATGCCAGCGCGCCGGCGGCGGCGACCGGCGTGAAGAGACCGAGGATGAGCAGAACCCCGGCGGCGATCTGACCGGCGGCGCCGACGTAGGTCAGGATGTCGGCGTAGCGGAAGCCCATGTCGGACAGTTCGGCTTCCCAGCCGTTGAGTCCGGGACTGCCCCACAGCCCGAAGGCCTTCTGCAGGCCGTGACCGATGAACAGGGCACCCACGGCGAGGCGCAGCAGAAGAAGGCCGAGGTCGAGCGTGCCGCGACGGTCGGGGCCGGCCCGGAACGGATCGGGACCGATCTCCGAGGGTTCGGCGGAGTAATCGGTCAGCGCGTGCCGGCCGCTCGGCTGCACATACGGCAGTGGCTCGGGGTCGTTGAGCAGTCCGAACCCGGTCGAGACCGGTGCACCGCTGTTCGAGTCGTAGTGCGGGATCGCGGTGGTTTCGAAATCGCCTGCGTAGTTGGAGGTGGGCAGATCGTCTTCGGGGTCGACCAGGCTCGCCGACACGGGCCGCCCGGCCGCGTCGTCGGGCCGCTGCCAGGCGCGTGGGTCATTGGTATGACTGGTCACTCTGCCAGCGTAAGTGCTTGTCACCCGGTAGTCGGGTATTGGCGCGGTGCTTTCGGGGCCCTAATTCGCGGACGTCTCGCGGCGCCCTCGCGCGGGTGTGCGTGGCGCGCACGTCCGAATGATCCGTAACCTGGCTCGCATGAAACTGCGCCGGCCGATGCGGGGCGTGCTCGCCGTGTTGTGCGCGGCGTTGCTCGCGGCGTCGGGGTGTGCGCGATTCGACGACCTGCAGTCGCAGCCGTTCACCACCGAACCCGAGCTCGCACCGGGCCCCACGTCGACCCCGCCGCCACCGCCGCCGCTGCCCCCGACGCCGTTTCCGAAGGAGTGCCCGGCACCGGGCGTCATGCAGGGCTGCCTGGAAAGCACCAGCGGGCTGATCATGCTGCCCGACAGCCAGTCGGCGCTGGTCGCCGAGCGCACCACCGGTGTGGTCAAAGAGGTCTCGGTCCGCGCGGAACCGAAGGTGAAGACCACGCTGCCGGTCGACGGTTCGGGCGACGGCGGGTTGATGGACATCGTGCTGTCGCCGACCTACCAGCAGGACCGGCTGATGTACGCCTACGTCAGCACCCCGACGGACAACCGCGTCATCCGCATCGCCGACGGCGACATTCCCAAGCCGATCCTGACCGGCATCCCGAAGGGCGCGACCGGCAACGCGGGCTCGCTGATCTTCACCAGCCCGACGACCCTGCTCGTACAGACGGGCGATGCGGGAAATCCCGCCGACGCGGCGAACCCGGGGTCGTTGGCAGGCAAGGTGCTGCGGATCGAACAGCCCACCACGGTCGATCAGGCCCCGACGACGACCGCGCTGTCGGGTCTGGGCGCCGCGGGCGGCATGTGCATCGACTACTCGGACGGGTCGCTGTACATCACCGACCGCGCCGCCTCCGGCGACCGGTTGCAGCGCATCACCAAGGACTCCAAGACCTCGACGGTGTGGACCTGGCCCGACCGGCCCGGCGTCGCGGGTTGTGCCGCGCTGGACGGGTCGGTTCTGGTCAACCTCGTCAACACCAAGCAGACCGTCGCAGTGCGTCTCGCTCCCGAAACCGGTGCGGTGACCGGCGATCCCGAGGTGGTGCGCCAGGACCAGCACGGCCACGCCTGGGCGCTGGCGATGTCGCCCGACGGCAACATCTGGGGCGGCACGATCAACAAGACGGCGGGCGATGCCCAGAAGCTCGACGACGTGGTCTTCCCACTGTTCCCGCAAGGCGGCGGCTTCCCGCGCAGCCCGGCGGACAATACGTAACCACCTGCCCGCGCTCGAAACTGCGGCCAGGGCTGTGAATGAGCGTCGCCAACGACCCTGTGTGCAGTTTCGGCGCTAGTTGCAGGCCTCCAGCACGAGTTCGCGCACCCGCGCCGCGTCGGCCTGGCCCTTGGTGGCCTTCATGACGGCGCCGACGATCGCGCCCGCGGCCTGAACCTTGCCGCCTCGGATCTTCTCGACGATGCCGGGATTGGCGGCCAGCGCCTCGTCGACGGCGGTCTGCAGCGCCGAGTCGTCGCGCACGACTTCGAGTCCGCGGTCCTTCATCACCTGTTCGGGCTCACCCTCGCCGGCCAGCACGCCCTCGACGACCTGGCGCGCGAGTTTGTTCGACAGCTTGCCGTCGTCGACGAGCTTGACCACCGCCGCCACCTGAGCGGGCGTGATCGGCAGGTCGGACACCGCCACCCCATCTTCGTTGGCCTTCTGCACCAAGAAGTTCCCCCACCACGCGCGGGCCGCGTCGCTCGAGGCGCCCTCCGCCACGGTGGCGGCGATCAGGTCGAGCGCCCCGATGTTGACGAGGTCGCGCATCACTTCGTCGGAGATGCCCCAGTCCTGCTGAATTCGCTTGCGCAGCACCCACGGAAGTTCGGGGATGGTCGCCCGCAACCGCTCGATCCACTCGGCGTCTGGGGCAACGGGTTCCAGGTCGGGCTCCGGGAAATAGCGATAGTCCTCGGCGGTTTCCTTGCTGCGACCCGGCGAGGTGTAACCGTCCTCGTGAAAGTGCCTGGTCTCCTGGGTCACTCGGCCACCGGCATCGAGAACAGCTGCCTGGCGGCGCATCTCGTAGCGGACGGCGACCTCGACGCTCTTGAGCGAGTTGACGTTCTTGGTCTCGGTGCGGGTGCCGAACTCCTTCTGCCCGGTCGGTTTGAGTGAGACGTTGGAGTCGCAGCGCATCGATCCCTGGTCCATGCGGACATCGGAGACCCCGAGGCCGCGCAGCAGATCCCGGAGCGCGGTCACGTAGGCGCGGGCGATCTCGGGCGCGCGCTCACCGGTGCCCTCAATGGGTTTGGTGACGATCTCGATCAGCGGCACACCCGAACGGTTGTAGTCGATCAGCGAGGTCGTCGCGCCCTCGATGCGGCCCGTCTCGCTGCCGAGGTGGGTCAGCTTGCCGGTGTCCTCTTCCATGTGCGCGCGCTCGATCTCGACGCGCCAGGTCGTGCCGTCGTCGAGCGGCACCTCGAGATACCCGTTGATCGCGATCGGCTCGTCGTACTGCGAGATCTGGTAGTTCTTCGGCATGTCCGGATAGAAGTAGTTCTTCCGCGCGAACCGGCACCACGGCACGATCTCGCAGTTCAGCGCGAGCCCGATGCGGATCGCAGACTCGACGGCTTTCTCGTTGAGCACGGGCAGTGACCCGGGCAGGCCGAGGCAGACGGGACACACCTGGGTGTTGGGCTCGGCGCCGAACCTGTTGGCGCAGCCGCAGAACATCTTGGTGGCGGTCGACAGCTCGACGTGCACCTCCAGCCCCAGCACCGGCTCGTAGCGTGCGACGACGTCGTCGTAGTCGAGCAGATCGGCGGCGGATGCAGTGGTCATGACCCCGATCCTAGTAAGCGACCTCAGCCGAAGAACTCCGCGGCGTCGTCGTAGCGGCTCTGCGGAACCAGCTTCAGCTGACGGACCGCGTCGGCCAGCGGAACCCGGCCGATCTCCTGGCCGCGCAGCGACACCATCATCCCGTACTCACCCGCGTGCGCGGCGTCGGCGGCGTTGACGCCGAAGCGGGTGGCCAGCACGCGGTCGAAGGGCGTCGGCGTGCCGCCGCGCTGTACGTGCCCGAGCACGGTGACGCGCACCTCTTTGTTGATGCGCTTCTCCACCTCGAGGGCGAGTTGCTGTGCGACGCCGGTGAAGCGCTCGTGGCCGAACTCGTCGATGCCGCCCTGCCGCAGCTGCATCGTCCCCGCGGCCGGTTTCGCCCCTTCCGCCACCACACAGATGAAATGCGAATCGCCGCGCACGAAGCGCTGTTTGATCAGTCGGCAGACCTCTTCGACGTCGAACGGCTGCTCGGGGATGAGCGTCATGTGCGCACCGGACGCCAGCCCGGCGTTCAGCGCGATCCACCCGGCGTGGCGACCCATCACCTCGACGAGCATCACGCGTTGATGCGACTCAGCCGTGCTGTGCAGCCGGTCGATGGCCTCGCTGGCCACCCCGAGCGCGGTGTCGTGGCCGAATGTGACATCGGTGCAGTCGATGTCGTTGTCGATGGTCTTCGGCACGCCGACGACGGGCACGTTCTCCTCGGAGAGCCAGTGCGCGGCGGTGAGCGTGCCTTCCCCGCCGATCGGGATCAGCACGTCGATGCCGTTGTCGTCGAGCGTCTGCTTGATCTGGTCGAGCCCGGCCCGCAACTTCTCCGGATGCACCCGGGCGGTGCCCAGCATCGTGCCGCCCTTGGCGAGCAGGCGGTCGTTGCGGTCGTCGTTGGCGAGTTGGATGCGGCGGTTCTCCAGCAGGCCGCGCCAGCCGTCCTGGAAGCCGACGACCGACGAGCCGTAGCGAACGTCACACGTTCGGACCACCGCCCGGATGACCGCGTTGAGTCCTGGACAGTCGCCCCCGCCGGTGAGAACTCCGATGCGCATGACCCCATCCTCCCCGAGCGCGCGGTTGTTTGCGCCCTCTGTCGGCGTTTGCGTCCGTCAAACGGGCGTTCAGACCGCCGTCGACAGCGGTCCGCGCGCCGCCTCGTATGCCGCGCCGACGCGGTACAGCCGGTCGTCGGCCAGCGCCGGCGCCATGATCTGCAGACCGACGGGCAGATTGTCGTCGGGCGACAGACCGGACGGCACCGACATTCCGCAGTGTCCGGCCAGATTCAGCGGCAGCGTGCACAGGTCGAACAGGTACATCGCCAGCGGGTCGTCGACCTTCTCCCCCAACGGGAACGCCGTGGTCGGCGTCGCCGGTGAGATCAGCACGTCGACCCGCTGATAGGCCTCGTCGAGGTCGCGCGCGATCAGCGTGCGCACCTTCTGCGCCTGGTTGTAGTAGGCGTCGTAATAACCCGCCGACAACGCGTAGGTGCCGATCATGATGCGGCGCTTGACTTCCGGGCCAAACCCCGCGGCGCGGGTCAGCGCCATGACCTCCTCGGCGCTGTGAGTGCCGTCGTCGCCGACGCGCAGCCCGTACCGCATCGCGTCGAACCGCGCGAGATTGCTTGACACCTCCGACGGCAGGATCAGGTAGTAGGCGGGCAGCGAGTAGTCGAAGTGCGGGCAGTCCACCTGGCTGACCTCGGCTCCCAGCGCGGTGAGTTGTTCGACGGCGGCGTTGAACGACTCGAGCACGCCGGGCTGGTAGCCGTCGCCGCGCAGTTGCTTGACCACGCCGATCCGCAGGCCCGCGAGGTCGCCGGACGCGCCCGCGCGTGCGGCGCCGACGACGTCGGGCACCGCCGCGTCGACCGACGTCGAATCCTTCGCATCGTGGCCGGCGATCACCTGGTGCAGCAGGGCGGTGTCGAGAACGGTTCGGGCACACGGGCCGCCCTGGTCGAGGGACGAAGCGCAGGCGATGAGCCCGTACCGCGACACGGTTCCGTAGGTCGGTTTCACGCCGACGGTCGCGGTCAGCGCGGCCGGTTGGCGGATCGAGCCGCCGGTGTCGGTGCCGATGGCCAGCGGCGCCTGGAACGCGGCCAGCGCCGCGGCGCTGCCGCCGCCCGACCCGCCGGGGACGCGCTCGACGTCCCACGGATTGCGGGTCGGCCCGTATGCGGAGTTCTCGGTCGAGGACCCCATCGCGAACTCGTCCATGTTTGTCTTGCCGAGGATCGGCAGACCCGCCGCGCGCAACCGCATGGTGACGGTCGCGTCATACGGCGAGGTCCAGCCCTCGAGGATCTTCGACCCGCAGGTCGTCGGCATGTCGGTGGTGGTGAACACGTCCTTGAGCGCGACCGGGACGCCGGCCAGCGGCGAGGGCAGGTCCTCTCCGGCGGCGACGGCGGAGTCGACGCGCGCCGCCGCTTCCAGCGCACGCTCCTCGGCGACGTGCAGGAACGCGTGGTAGCGCTCGTCCGTGGCCGCGATCTGGTCCAGGTGCGCCTGGGTGACCTCGGTCGACGACACCTCCTTGGCGGCGATCTTCTCCCCGAGCGTCGCCGCGTCCATCCGAGTGAGGTCGCTCACTGCGCCTCCCCCAGGATCCGCGGCACCGCGAACCGGCCCTCGGCGGTTTTCGGCGCCTGATCGAGCGCCTCCTCCTGCGTCAGGCACGGCTCGACCGCGTCCGGCCGGAACACGTTGACGTCGGTGAGTGGGTTGCCGGTGGGTTTGACGCCCTCGACGTCGACGGACTGGATCTGGCTGACGTGACCGAGGATGGCGTCCAACTGCCCGGCGTAGCTGTCCAGCTCGTCTTCGCTCAGCGCGAGGCGGGCGAGGCGCGCCAGGTGGGCTACCTCGTCTCGGGAGATCTGCGACACGACAAGCAAGCCTAGTCACCACGGTTGCGGCCGCTGAGGCCGGAATGCCCACCCCGGCGCTCTGTGCAACAGTGTTGCGCGTGCCTACGTACCTGCTGCGGGTCCAGCTCGAGGACCGACCTGGCAGCCTCGGCTCCCTGGCCGTGGCGCTCGGGTCGGTGGGCGCCGACATTCTGTCGCTTGACGTGGTGGAACGGTCAGCCGGTTACGCCGTCGACGATCTGGTCGTCGAGCTGCCCGGGGGCGCGATGCCCGACATGCTGATCACCGCCGCCGAGCAGATCAAGGGCGTCTACGTCGACTCCATTCGTCCACACACCGGCCTGCTCGAGGCGCATCGCGAGCTCGAGCTCATCGACCACATCGCCGCGGCGGACCGCAAGAGCAGGCTGCAGGTGCTCGCCGACGAGGCCCCCAGGGTGCTGCGCGTGGGCTGGACCTCTGTGGTGCGGTTGACCGACAGCGGACCGGAACGTCTCGTCGGCAGCTCCGGCGCCCCCGAGACCCAGGTGGAAGAGACGCCGTGGCTGCCGCTCGACCACGCCGAGGCGCTCGACGGTGACGCCGCGTGGGTGCCGCAGGTGTGGCGCGACATGGCGACCACGCTGGCGGCTGCGCCGCTCGGGGACCCCCGCACGGCTGTCGTGCTGGGCAGGCCGGGCGGACCGCTGTTCCGGCCGTCGGAGGTCGCCCGGCTCGGCTATCTCGCGGGAATCGTCGCGACGATTCTGCGCTGAGGGTTCGCGCCGAAAACCGTTGCGGCGAAAGCCAATTCGTCAGCCGCCCGCCGGAACCGGCCAGCGGTCGTTGACGTCGGCGTTGGTGTCCTTGCGGGCGCAGTGCGCGCAGCAGAAGATCGCTTCCTCGGTTTCGATGCCGTGCCCGAGGATTCGGCACCCGCAGTGCGCACACTCCGGGGCCAGCTGGACGGCCGCGCACTCGACGCTGTCGAACGTCGCGCTGCGGCCGTCGGGCCACGTCACGGTGAACGCCTTGTCGTAGTCGTTGCCACAGGTATCGCAGATCGCCATCACAACTCCTTGTCGATTCGCCCAGTCGGGTGCCCCGTGGGCGGGCCGGACAAACGCGGAGCGCTCGGGCGAGCGGCGATCTCAGACCCCGTCGGGCCCGATCTCCAGCAGCCGGGCGAAACCGTCCTCATCGAGGATCGGCACCCCCAACTCGACGGCCTTGTCGAACTTCGACCCCGGCGAATCACCCGCGACCACGTACGCCGTCTTCTTCGACACGGAACCGGCTGCCTTGCCGCCGCGCGCGACGATCGCCTCCTTGGCCTCGTCGCGGGAGAACCCGGTCAGCGAGCCGGTGACGACGATTGACAGCCCTTCCAGCGTCCGCTCGATGCTGGCGTCGCGTTCGTCGGCCATCCGCACGCCGGCCTCGCGCCACTTGTCGACGATCGCGCGGTGCCAGTCGACGGTGAACCACTCAGTGACCGCGGCCGCGATCGTCGGGCCGACCCCCTCGACGACCGCAAGTTCGTCCTCCGAGGCGGCCATGACGGCGTCGAGGCTGCCGTACTCGGTGGCCAGCGCGCGGGCCGCCGTCGGCCCGACGTGACGGATCGACAGTGCGACCAACACCCGCCACAGCGGTTGCGATTTGGCCTTTTCCAGATTGGCCAATAGCCGTTTGCCGTTGGCCGAGAGCTGACCGTTCTTCGTGGTGAACAGATCCGTGCGCAGCAGGTCGTCTTCGGTCAGCGTGAACAGGTCGCCCTCGTCGGCGATGACACCGGCCTGCAGCAGCGCGGTGCCCGCCTCATAACCCAGACCCTCGATGTCGAACGCGCCTCGGCCCGCGACGTGAAACACGCGCTCGCGCAACTGCGCCGGACAGGATCGGGTGTTCGGGCAGCGGATGTCGGCGTCGCCCTCCTTGGCGGGCGCGAGCTTGGTTCCGCACTCCGGACAGTGCGTCGGCATCACGAACTCGCGTTCAGAGCCGTCGCGCAGATCGACGACAGGGCCGAGCACCTCGGGGATCACGTCACCCGCCTTGCGGATGACCACCGTGTCCCCGATGAGCACGCCCTTGCGCTTGACCTCCGAGGCGTTGTGCAGCGTGGCCTGGCTGACCGTCGAGCCGGCCACCTTCACCGGCTCCATCCAGGCGAACGGCGTGACCCGACCGGTGCGCCCGACGTTGACCTTGATGTCGAGCAGCTTGGTCTGCGCCTCCTCGGGCGGAAACTTGTAGGCGATGGCCCAGCGCGGCGCCCGCGACGTCGATCCGAGCCGGCGCTGCAGCGACACATCGTCGACTTTGACCACCACACCGTCGATTTCGTGTTCGACGTCGTGGCGGTGTTCGCCCCAGTACGCGATGCGCTCGGTGACCGCGTCGATCCCCTTGACCTGCGCGGTGTGCTCGGAGACCGGCAGCCCCCATGCCGCCAGGGCCAGATAGGCGTCGTGCAGGGTTTTGGGCCGGAACCCCTCGGCGTGGCCGACGCCATGGCAGATCATCCGCAGCTTGCGGCGCGCAGTGACGGCCGGGTTCTTCTGCCGCAGCGAGCCGGCCGCGCTGTTGCGGGGATTGGCGAACGGCGGCTTGCCGTCGGCGACCAGACCGGCGTTGAGTTCCTCGAAATCGGCCACGCGGAAGAACACCTCACCGCGCACCTCGAGAACCTTGGGCTGCGGGAATTCGTCGCTGTGCCTGAGCTTTTCGGGGATGTCGGCGATGGTGCGGGCGTTCAGCGTGACGTCCTCACCGGTGCGGCCGTCGCCTCGGGTGGCCGCCCGCTCCAGCCGGCCATCGCGGTACACCAGGGACAGGGCGACGCCGTCGATCTTGAGCTCACACAGGAAGTGCGCGTCCTGCAGCACGTTTGGGCCGATCTCACCCTTGAGCCGCCCCGCCCATGCGGCGAGCTCATCGGGTGTGAACGCGTTGTCCAGGCTCAGCATCCGTTCGAGGTGCTCGGCCGGGGTGAAATCGGTGGCGAAACCGGCCCCGCCCACCAACTGGGTCGGCGAGTCGGGGGTGCGCAGTTCGGGGTGGTCCTCCTCGAGGCCCTCCAGTTCGCGGAGCAGTGCGTCGAACTCGGCGTCGGTGATGATCGGCGAGTCGCGCACGTAATAGCGGAATTGATGCTCACGCACCTCGTCGGCGAGCTTCTGCCAGCGGCGACGCACGTCGGCGTCGGGGCCGTCGTCGGACTGCGCGGCCAGCGCGTCTTCGGCACGCTTGGAGGTCACCTTCGCAGGCTAACCGAGCGGCCCGACAGCACCGCACCGTTACCCTGACCCCATGCCGCACCCGATCATGTTCCGCGACGACGACCCGGTGCTGGCACGGGTACGGACGCTGGCGCTGTACATCGCGAACATCTTGGCGGCGAAAAATGCGGGCCGTCCGTGCGAGATCTTCTCGTAGGCCTCGGGAAACGACAGCGCCAGCGTCCGTACCCGTGCCAGCACCGGGTCGTCGTCGCGGAACATGATCGGGTGCGGCATGGGGTCAGGG
>NZ_LZJE01000146.1:0-26748 GCF_001666865.1 Mycobacterium sp. E136 | reverse complement strand
GAGGGAGAGGGAAGGTTACACGCGCGCGGAGACCGCGAGACCCGCGCGGTAGCCGAAGACCATGGCCGGGCCGATCGTTCCACCGGCGCCGCCGTACGCCTTACCGGTGGCGCCCGCCATGGCGTTGCCCGCGGCGAACAGGCCAGGTATCGCCGACCCGCTGACGTGCAGCACCCGACCATCGGCGTCGGTACGGGGCCCGCCCTTGGTGCCCATCGCGCCGATCGACACCGGCACGGCGTAGTACGGCG
Organism: Mycobacterium sp. E136; assembly: GCF_001666865.1. Taxonomy (NCBI): domain Bacteria; kingdom Bacillati; phylum Actinomycetota; class Actinomycetes; order Mycobacteriales; family Mycobacteriaceae; genus Mycobacterium; species Mycobacterium sp. E136. The sequence continues at coordinate 26,497 of NZ_LZJE01000146.1, read as the reverse complement.
GCGTATCGATCGGCCCGAGGGTGCGACGGGCGGGCGTCGGCGCCTTGTCGTCGCCCCAGTAGCCGTCGTACGCGCTCGAGCCGCGACCAAAGTCGGGATCGACGTCGTCGGCCACGCTGTCGTTCCACGCTCGCAGCGTGCGCGCCAGCCCGTCGGGATCGATGCCGGTCTTCTCGCCGAGCTCCTCCAGATCCTTCGACGGCGAAAACCAATCCGGGGCAGGGCCGTCCGGGTCGATGCCCAGGAACCCGTACTTCTTCAGGTGCAGCGAGTCGAAGACGATCCACGCCGGATCGTTGGCGTACCCGAGCTTCGGGTCGAGATAGTGGAACGGGCCCGCCATCGAGTTGTACTCGCCGGCCTCGTTGAGGAATCGCTTACCCGCCCGGTTGACGATGATGCTGCGCGGGCGGGTCCGTTCCAAACGCACACTGCGGCTGCGCGGTTGCCCTCCGAATGTGTCGCCCGGAAGCTGCACGATCGGCACCCACCACGCCTCGCCCATGTTGGCCAGATCGGCGCCGTGCGCCATCGCCATCCGCAGGCCGTCGCCGGTGTTGTTGGGCGGTGACACCGGTCCTCGCATCGGACCCCGCAGATACGCCTCGACCAGCTTGCGGTCCCACTCGAACCCGCCGGTGCCCAGGATGACACCGCGGCGGGCGCGCACGCGCAAGTCGTTGCCGTCCTGCGAGATTCGTACACCGGTGATGCCGAGCGGATCGGCGAGCAGTTCGACCGCCCGTGCGTTGGTGTGCGGCACCACGCCGAGGTCGAGCAGTCCCTTGAGTAGTCCGGCGACCAGGGCCGTGCCCGCCACACAGTAGTCACCGGATTCGTCGTCGACCGACGCGTGGATGCGTGCGCGGGTCTCGGCGTCGATGCCGACGTTGCTGAAATCGGCCGGAAACGAGGTGATGCGGTCACGCCACTCACCGAGACGGCCCAGATCGAACGGTTTGGCGTTGAGAGACCGCCCGCCCGCTGGGCGTCCACCGGGAAGCTCGGGTTTGTAGTCGGGGAACCCCTCGGCGACCTCGAACCGCAGATCACTGTGTGCCTCAACGAAATCGAGCATTTCCGGCCCGGTGCGTACGAATGTCTCGACGAGGTCGTCGTCCATGTAGCCCAGCGACTGTGCCCGCAGGTAGGCCATCGCGTCCTCGACGGTCAACTCACCCTCGGCGGCCCGCTTGTGCGCCGGAATCCAGATGATCCCGCCCGACACCGCCGTCGTTCCTCCGACGGTGGCGGCCTTCTCGTAGACCTCCACCGACGCACCGTTGGCGGCGGCGGCCAGCGCCGAGGTCAGACCGGCTCCGCCGCTGCCGAGTACGACCACGTCGACGTCATGATCCCAATCGGTCACGTGCTGCTCCTTCCGGCTGGACTGATATCTAGCTGAGGATCGCGGACAATTCGTTGGCCGCCCGGACGACCGCGTCTTTTCCGCGCATCAGGACATCTTCACGATGCGAGATGAGGTTGATACACGTCGGCGGCGCCGGCGGCCGCCTGGGCACCGGGACCGCGAGCCCGTAGGTGTTCGGCTCGATCTCACCGTGCGTGATCACCCAGCCCTGTTCCCGGGTCACCGGAACCAGGTCACGTTCACCGGGGCGCGGCGGCATGCTCGACAGCAGCGCGATCCCGGCGGCGCCGCGGTCGAGCGGATAACGGCTGCCCTCATGAAACGACAGTTGGTAGAAGACGTTCGTCGGCACGATAACGGCGATCGCGACCTGCTGATCGCCCTCGGCGACGAGTAGCGACACCGTGCTCGCGAGTTCGTCCGCGAGCCCGCGCAGCGTCGGGATGCTCAGCTGGCGCACGTTGTTGTCGAACGACGCGCCGAGCACCGCCAGGGCCGCCGCCGACCGGTAACGGCCGTCCTCACCCTTGAGCACCAACCGGAATTGAGACAGCGTCGAGAGCATCCGATACGCGATGGTCCGGTGGACACCGATGTCGTCGGCGACCTGTTGCGCGGTCAGGCCGGTGCGAGAGCTGGCCACCAGCTGCAACGCGGCCAAGCCTCTGGCCAGCGTCTGCGAGCCGGGCGCCCCGTTGGGCACGGCGCTGGTCGGCTCCGTCCCCTGCCGGGTCCGGCCTTCTTGCTCGACCCGATGTCGGGCTCCGCCCTGCTCGACCCGATGTCGGGCTCCGCCCTGCTCGACCCGATGTCGGGCTCCGCCCTCCGAAGGCATGGCGTCCCTTCCTCGACTTCCCTTGACATCTAGCTGTCACGAGAGTGATGCTCTGACTATAGTGCACGTGGATGTGCGATAAATGAGCAAAGTGCTTACAAAATACGAGAATTCGATTCTCGCGGTCAAGAGAGGGTGAGCGTGTCTGAGCCGGATTCGCTGGCGGCATCCGCGGCGGCCGACGGGCGTTCCGCCTCGGCCGAATTCGAGTCCGTCTGGAGCGATCTGCAGGGCGTCGCGTTCTCGCAGGGCTATCTCGACGCCGGCGGTATCCGCACCCGGTATCTGCACGCCGGTGACACCGATAAGCCGGTGCTCGTCTTCCTTCACGGGTCCGGCGGGCATGCGGAGGCATACGTGCGCAACCTCGAAGCGCACGCCGAACACTTCTCGGTCTGGTCGATCGACATGCTCGGTCACGGCTACACCGACAAGCCCGGGCACCCACTCGAAGTCCGCCACTATGTCGACCACCTGCTGGCGTTCCTCGATGCCGTCGGCGCCGAGCGCGCCCACATCAGCGGCGAGTCGCTCGGCGGCTGGGTCGCCGCCCGCGCCGCCGTCGACCACCCCGACCGGTTGGACCGGTTGGTGCTCAACACCGCGGGTGGATCGCAGGCCGATCCCGAGGTGATGAAGCGGATCATCACCCTGTCGATGGCCGCGGCCGAGAACCCGACGTGGGAGACGGTTCAGGCCCGCATCAAGTGGCTGATGGCCGACAAGACAAAGGATTACGACGACATCGTCGCCAGCAGGCAGCGGGTGTACCGCCAGCCCGGCTTCGTGGCGGCGATGCGCGACATCATGGCGCTGCAGGATCCGGAAATCCGGGCCCGCAACCTGCTCGGGGCCGAGGAATACGGATCGATCACCGCGCCGACGCTGGTGGTGTGGACCAGTGACGATCCCACGGCCGACGTCGCCGAGGGGCGGCGCATCGCCTCGATGATTCCGGGGTCCCGCTTCGAGTTGATGCCGGGCTGCGGTCACTGGCCCCAGTACGAGGATCCGAAGACGTTCGATCGCCTGCACCTGGACTTCCTGCTGGGGCGGCAATGACGGCGACCGACGTCGACGTCGTCATCGTCGGCGCAGGCCCGTCGGGCCTGACGTTAGCCAACATCCTTGGCCTGCATCGGGTTCGGACGCTGGTGGTCGAGGAGCGCGACACGCTCATCGACTATCCGCGTGGTGTCGGTCTCGACGACGAGGCGCTGCGGACGTTCCAGTCGATCGGCCTGGTCGACCGGGTACTGCCGCACACCGTGCCGAATCAGATCCTGCGGTTCTTCGACGCGAAGCGACGGCTGCTCGCCGAGATGGCGCCGCCCGACGCCCGGTTCGGCTGGCCCAAGCGCAACGGCTTCGTGCAACCCATGGTCGACGCCGAATTGTTCGGCGGCCTGGACCGATTCGACCATGTGGAGGTCCGGTTCGGATGCCGGATGGAGAACTGCGACCAGAGCGACGACGCGGTGACGGTACATTTTGCCGACGGCAAACCGTCGGTGACGGCCCGATACGTGGTCGGATGCGACGGCGGCCGCAGCGCCACCCGGCGGTTGATGGGAGTGTCGTTCGACGGCACCACATCGCCGACCCGCTGGCTGGTCGTCGACGTCGCCAACGACCCGCTCGGTCACCCCAACAGCGAGGTCGGCGCGGACCCGGCGCGTCCCTACGTGTCGATCTCGATCGCCCACGGCATCCGCCGCTTCGAGTTCCTGATCCATCCACACGAGACCGATGCGCAGGCCGACGACCCGGTCTTTGTCAGAAAGATGTTGGCGCAACGGGTTCCGTACCCCGACCAGGTCGACATGATCCGGCACCGGGTCTACACCCATCATTCGCGCATCGCCGGGTCGTTCCGCAAGGGCCGGATGCTGCTGGCCGGTGACGCCGCCCACCTGATGCCGGTCTGGCAGGGGCAGGGATACAACAGCGGGATCCGCGACGCGGCCAACCTGGGGTGGAAGCTCGCCGCGGTGGTGACCGGTCAGGCCGAGGATGCCCTGTTGGACACTTACGACGTCGAGCGGCGCAAGCACGCCCGCGCCATGATCGATCTGTCCACGATGGTCGGCCGCGTCATCTCGCCGACAAACCGCCGCGTCGCGGCGTTGCGAGACAAGGTCATTCATGCCGCGTCCGTGGTGCCGTCCCTGAAGCGCTACATCCTGGAGATGCGTTTCAAGCCGATGCCGCGCTACCAGCAGGGCGCCGTGTTCCACTCCGCGCCCGGCGCGGGTGCCACCGGGGCGGTGTCGCCGACGGGCACGCTGTTCATCCAACCCCGCGTCGACACCCGCACCGGGCAGAACCTGCTGCTCGACGACGTCCTGGGCCCGGGCTTCGCGGTGCTGTGCTGGAGCAACAACCTGCGCGCGATCCTGGGTGAGAACGCGTTCAACCGCTGGAAGGCGTTGGGCGCGGAGTTCATCGAGGTCCGCCCGATGACCCAGCTGCGCTGGCCCGGCCACGACGATGACGATGTCGTGGTGGTCGGCGACAAGACCGGTGCGCTCAAGTCGTGGTTCGACACCTACACCGACTCGGTGCTGTTCCTGCGGCCCGATCGCTGCATCGCCGGGGCCTGCATCGCCCAGCGCGCCGCCGAAGTCAGCGAAGCGCTCTTCGACGTCCTTTGTCTGACGCAGGGAGGAGGCACCGGATCTCATGGGCACACTGGCCCTGTGCTGCATGTCGCACAGCCCGCTACTGAACCTTCCGGGACCGTCACGGGAACTCCTTGACGACATCGAGACGGCGATCTCCGGTGCACGCCGGTTCGTCAACGAATACGACCCCGAACTCGTCGTCATCTTCTCCCCGGACCACTACAACGGGTTCTTCTATCGGACGATGCCGCCGTTCTGCATCGGCACCGCCGCCCAGGGCGTGGGCGACTACGGCTCGCACGCAGGACCGTTGAACGTGCCCGAAGACATCGCGACCGACTGCGCGCGAGCGGTTCTCGAGTCCGGTATCGACGTCGCGATCTCGGCGAGCATGGATGTCGACCACGGAACGGTCCAACCGCTGCAGAACCTGTTCGGCGAGGCGACGGCCGTGCCGGTGATCCCGGTCTTCATCAACTCGGTCGCCACCCCGCTCGGGCCCGTGCGGCGGGTGCGGGCGCTCGGCGCGGCCCTCGGCGCCTTCCTCGCGACGCTCGACAAGCGCGTTCTCGTCGTGGGATCCGGTGGGCTGTCCCACGATCCGCCGGTGCCCACGCTGGCCACGGCGCCGCCGGCGGCACTGGAGCGGATCGTGCACGGCGCGCCGATGACGCCCGAGCAGCGGCAGGCGCGTCAGGTCGCGGTGATGGACGCCGCACAGGCATTCGCGCACGGCGAGAGCCCGTTGCAGCCGCTGAACCCGGACTGGGACGCCGCCTTCCTCGAGTTGATCGACAACAACCGGCTCGCCGAGGTCGACGCCTGGTCGAACGAATGGATCGAGCGGGAAGCCGGCCACTCCGCCCATGAGGTCCGGACGTGGATCGCGGCGTTCGCCGCTCTCGCCGCACACGGCCCATACCGAACCGAGCAGCGGTTCTACCGACCCGTGCCGGAATTGATCGCAGGATTTGCAGTCAGGACGGCGGTTTTGGATGTCTGACAAGTTCGACCACACCGTCGACGTGCTCGTCGTCGGCTCCGGTGGCGGCGGGATGACCGCGGCGTTGGCGGCCGACGCGTTCGGTCTGGACACGCTCGTCGTGGAGAAGTCGTCATACTTCGGCGGGTCCACGGCGTTGTCGGGCGGCGGCATCTGGGTGCCGGGCGCGCCGGCGCAGCGCAAGGCGGGGTACGTCCCCGATCCCGACGGCGTCGTGGAGTACCTGCGCCAGATCACCGGCGGTCTGGTCAGCGACGCGCGCTTGCGCCAGTACGTCGACACCGCGCCCGAGATGATGGAGTTCCTCGAAAAGCTCAGCCCCTGGTTCGAATTCGTGTGGAAGCCGGGGTACGCCGACTACTACCCAGAGGTGCCGGGCGGGTCCGCGCAGGGCAGCACCATCAACGTGCCCGCCATCGACCTGCGCAAACTGGGTGACGAGGAGCAGCACCTGCTGCAGCCGCTCGCGTTGGCGCCGAAGGGAATCTGGTTCGCGCCCAAGGATCTTCGGCTGTTCTACCAGGTCCGGCAGAACTGGCGAGGCAAGGCCGTGCTGGTCAAGCTGATCTGGCGGATGTTTCGCGCGCGCGTGTTCGGCGATCGGATGGCCGCCATCGGCCAGTCGCTTGCCGCCAGGATGCGACTTGCGCTCAAAGCGCAGAACGTCCCGCTGTGGCTCGACTCGCCGATGACCGAGTTGATCACCGATGTCGACGGCGCCGTCGTCGGTGCGGTGGTTGAGCGTGACGGCCGTCAGCAGCGGATCGGGGCGCGCCACGGCGTCATTCTTGCCGCGGGCGGCTTCGACCACGACATGGAATGGCGCCGCCAGCACCTTCCGGTACTCGAAAAGGACTGGAGCTTCGGCAATCCCGCATCGATGGGTGACGCCATCCGGGCGGGGGAGAAAGTGGGCGGTTCGACCGATCTGCTCGACGAGGCTTGGTGGTTCCCCGCGATCTGCTGGCCCGACGGACGGCTGCAGTTCATGCTGAACGAACGCATGATGCCGTCGCAGTTCGTGGTGAACGGCGAGGGTAGGCGGTTCATCAACGAGGCCGCCCCCTACATGGACTTCGCGCACGCGATGATCGAAGGCCAGAACAGCGGGGTCACCCACATACCGTGTTGGCTGATCACCGACATCCGGTCGTTCCACCGGTACGTGGTCGCCGGGCACCTGCCGATCCCGAAGATCCCGTTCGCGCCCGTGCCGACCGGCTGGAAGGTGCCCAAGGCGTGGCTCGAATCCGGTGTCGTGCAGGAGGGGAGCAGCTTCGAGGAACTCGCGGGCAAGATCGGCGTGCCGCCGGAGCAACTGCGCCGGACCGCCGAGCGTTTCAACGAACTGGCGCGCAAGGGTCACGACGACGATTTCAACCGGGGTGATTCGGCCTACGACAACTATTACGGCGATCCGACGCTGCCGAATCCGAATCTGCACCCGTTGGGCGAACCGCCGTATTACGCGTTCCAGATCATCCTCGGCGACCTGGGCACCTCGGGCGGTCTGCGCACCGACGAGTACGCCAGGGTGCTGAGTGCCGACGACGGGGTCATCAAGGGCCTCTACGCCGTCGGCAACACGTCGGCCGCGGTGATGGGCCGCAGCTATGCGGGCGCGGGCGCCACCATTGGGCCGGCCATGACCTTCGGCTATGTCGCGGCCAAGCACATCGCCGAGCAGCTGTCCGGGTCTGGAGTTCAGACCGGCACTAGTACCGATTCGTCACTCGATACACATCGAAAGGTAACGAAATGAAGATCTCGCTGTTCTACGAATTCCCACTGCCGCGGCCGTGGAGCGAAGACGACGAGCACAAGCTTTTCCAGGACGGTCTCGACGAGGTGGAGCTCGCCGACAAGGCCGGGTTCTCGACGGTGTGGCTGACCGAGCACCACTTCCTCGAGGAGTACTGCCACTCCACCGCCCCGGAGATCTTCCTGTCGGCGGCCAGCCAGCGGACCGAGAACATCCGGCTGGGCTTCGGCATCATGCACCTACCGCCGGTCGTCAACCACCCGGCCCGCGTCGCCGAGCGGGTGTCGACCCTCGACCTGATCTCCAACGGCCGAGTCGAATTCGGCACGGGTGAGTCGTCGTCGGTCGGTGAACTCGGCGGCTTTGGTGTGGACCCCGCCGACAAGCGCGCGCAGTGGGAGGAGGCGCTCGAGGTGTCGATCCGGTGCATGACCGAGGAGCCGTTCAGCGGCTTCAAGGGACAGCACATCGAGATGCCGCCGCGCAACGTGGTGCCCAAACCGCTGCAGAAGCCGCACCCGCCGGTCTGGGTGGCCTGCACCCGGCCCGCATCGGTCGCCATGGCCGCCCAGAAGGGGCTCGGCGCACTGAGTTTCGCCTACACCGGGCCGGGCCCGCTGAAGGAGCGGGTGGATGGCTACTACAAGGAGTTCGAGGAGAACGGGGCGCCGGTCACCCCGCAGATGAACCCGAACATCCTGGCCATCGGCGGCGACCTGTCGATGATGGTGGCCCCCACCGACGAACAGGCCATCGAACGGCTCGGCATGGGCGGTGGCTTCTTCGCGTTCGGGATCATGCACTACTACATGACGGGCATGCACACACCGGGCCGCACCGGGGTGTGGAAGCGCCACCTCGAGGAGATCGAGAAGGATCCCAGCATCGTCTACGGTCCCGACCGCGGTCCCATCGGCAGCCCCGATACGGTGCGTCAGTTCCTGCGTGGCTACGAGGAAAGCGGTGTCGACGAGCTGATCCTGCTGCTGACGCCGCGCAGGCACGAGGAGACCATGGAGTCCATCGAGCTGATGGGCAAGGAGGTGCTGCCCGAATTCATCGAACGCGACGAGAAGGCGCGGGCGGAGAAGGCCAAGCGGCTCGAACCGGTCATCGAGAAGGTCGAAGCGCGCCGGCCACCGTCGCAGGCGCCGGTCTTCGACGAGAGCTACGCGTTCGGCGGGCTGCCCACCGGCCGCCAGAACTACACCGCCAACGAAGTGTCGCTGGCCATGGACGAGATGAACGCGGGCATCGAGGCGGCGGCCGCGAAACTCAAGTCAGGAGAAGGGTGGACGAGCCGCAACCCCGACGCGGACGCCAAGACCGCGAAGTGATTGGGGCCGGCCAGAGATGAGCCATGGGCCGAACTGAGGAACTGTGGCGCTACGACGGGCGCCGTGTGGTCGTCACCGGATGCGCCTCGGGCATCGGTGCCCATGTCGCCCGTCAGGTCGCCGACCTCGGCGGTGAGGTGATCGGACTCGACATCAAGCCGCCGGCCGAAAGCATGGGCGAGTTCGTCGAACTCGATCTGTCGGATCAGGCGTCGATCGACCGGGCCGCCGACGCGGTCGGTGGCCCGGTCGACGCGCTGTTCAACGTCGCCGGGGTCTCGTCGGGGATCAAAGACCCGCTGCGCGTGGTGACGATCAACTTCCTCGGCACCCGCCGGTTCACCGAGGCGCTGGTGCCCCGGATGCCGATCGGATCCGCGATCGCCAACGTTTCGTCGCTGGCGGCATCGGCGTACCGGCAGAACGCGCCCGTAACCTCCGGTCTGGTCGACACGGGCTCGGTCGAGGCGGGGATCCGATGGTGTGAAAGCCACCCCGAGGCACTGGCCGACGGTGGCGGTTACCGATTGTCGAAGGAGGCGATCATCCTCTACGGCATGGCCCAGGTGACCGCATTGGGCGCCAAGGGGATTCGGATCAACTGCACCGCACCGGGAGTGACCGACACGCCGATCCTCGACCAGTTGCGCAGCGCGTACGGACAGGAGTTCCTCGACTCGTTCCGGACGCCGTTGGGCCGGGCCGCCGAGCCCGAGGAGCAGGCCAGCGTGCTGACCTTCCTCAACAGCAGGGCGGCCAGTTACCTCACCGGACAGGTGATCTGGGTGGACGGCGGCACGACGGGGGAGACGGACCTCGCGGGATCGGTACGGCGGCGGTGAAGTGGAAGTCGGGACGGTGAAAGGCAATCCATGGCCAGCATGAAGGAGTTCCGTCGCGTCGCCGACGAGGTGCGCAACTGGGGCCGCTGGGGTGACGACGACGAGTTGGGCACGCTGAACTTCATCACGCCCGAGAAGGTCGCCGAGGCGGCCTCGCTGGTCAAGAAGGGGACCGTGATTCCGCTCGGCGGTGATTTCGGCTCCAACGGCCCGCAGGGGGCGTTCCAGTTCCGGCCGAACCCCATTCATGTGATGACGGTCGACGGCGGTGACGCGAACACGCTGGTGCAGTACGGGCCCCAGTGGCTGCGCAACTCGGTCGCTCATCAGCTCAGCGAGTTCTTCGTTGACAACCCGTTCCGCTTCAACGACGACATGATCGTGATGCCACTACAGGCGGCGACGCAGTGGGACGCGATCTCGCACGTCTACTACGAGGACAAGCTCTACAACGGATTTCCCGCAGATTCGGTGACCAGTTTCGGGGCGTTTCATCTCGGGATCGAGAAAGTCGACGTCAAGGGCATCACCTCGCGGGGCGTGCTGCTCGACGTCGTCAGGCACCGCGGCGCCGACGTCTTCCTCGAACCCGGAAATCCGGTGACACCAGCAGAACTCGACGACGTCGCCAAGGCCCAGGGGGTGACGATCACTCGCGGGGACATCGTCGTCGTGCACACCGGCTGGTGGACGCGGTTCCTGTCGACGGGCGACGGCGCCGAGCCGGGATCCGGGTTGGACTGGACCTGCGCTCGGTGGTTGCACGACCACGACGTCGCGGCGGTCGCGGCCGACAACCTGATGGTCGAGGACCCCGATCCGGCTAACGGTGTGGAGGGCACGTTTCTGCCCATGCACATGGTCTGCCTGCGTGACATGGGCCTGATGTTCGGTGAGTACTGGGACCTCACCGGGCTGGCGGCCGACTGCGCCGCCGACGGCGTCTACGAGTTCCAGCTGATCGCCCCGCCGCTGAAAGTCGTTGGCGCGGTGGGCGCTCCCGTCAGTCCGATCGCAATCAAGTAGTAGGTGAAGGAAATGACCGCAAGCACCACAACCGGCGGTGCGCCGTTCGTCGTCGGACTCGGCGGCACCCTGCGAGCGAACTCGTCGACCGAACGCGCGCTGCGATACTGCCTGGCATCGGTCGAGCAGCAGGGCGGGCGGACGAGGCTGTTCGCGGGTCCCGATCTGGACTTGCCGATGTACGCGCCGCACTCGCTGGAGCGCACGCCCGCTGCCCTCGAACTCGTCGGCGCGCTGCGCGATGCGGACGCCGTCGTCGTCGGCTCACCCGGATACCACGGGGCGATCTCCGGGCTGGTCAAGAACGCGCTCGACTACATCGAGGACCTGCGCGAGGATCCACGCGTCTATCTGGACAACACACCCTGGGGATGCATCAGCTGCGCCTACGGCTGGCAGGCCGCGGTCGGCACCCTCGGGCAGTTGCGGTCCATCGGGCACGCGTTGCGCGCGTGGCCGACCCCGCTCGGGGTCGCGATCAACTCCGCCGACGAGATCTGGGACGCAGCAGGGGAATTGGTCCACGACGCCACTCAGAATCAGCTCGATATGCTCGCCACGCAGGTGCTCTTCTTCGCCAAGACCGCCCGGGAGACCGCGTGACGCAGGCCGAACGCAAATCGGTGCTCGTCGACGGCCTCGTCACCGGCTATCTCGAAGCGGGCGATGGGGATCCGGTGGTCCTGCTGCACGGCGGTGAGTTCGGCGCCGGCGCAGAGATCGGGTGGGAACACAACATCGCCGCGCTCGCGACGCGCTACTGCGTGCTCGCGCTCGACATGCTCGGGTTCGGCGAGTCGGCGAAGGTCATCGACTTCAACGACGGCCGCGGTATGCGGATCCGACACATTGCCCGGTTCTGCGAGGTCGTCGGCGTCGATTCGGCGCATTTCGTGGGTAATTCGATGGGGGCGGTCAACCTCTTCGTCGACGCCACCTCCGAGTCGCCGGTGTTGCCCGCGCGCAGTCTGGTGGCCATCTGCGGAGGCGGTGAGATCCAGCGCAACGAGCACTCGGCCGCGCTGTACGACTACGACGCGACGATCGCCGGGATGCGCCGTATCGTGACGGCGCTGTTCTATGACGTTTCCTATCCCACCGACGATGCATACGTCCAGCGTCGCTACCAGGCGAGCATCGCGCCCGGGGCGTGGGAAGCGTTGGCGGCCGCCCGGTTTCGGCGGCCGGGCCTGGAGCCCCCGCCTTTGCCGTCGAGCACGCGGGCCTACGAGCGCATCACGGTGCCCACCTTGGTCGTCGAGGGCGGCGGTGACAAACTGCTGCCCCCCGGGTGGGCGGCTGAGATCGCGGGGCAGATCCGCGGCGGCCGGTCGGCGGTGATCGACGCGGCCGGGCACTGCCCGCAGATCGAACAGCCCGACGCGGTCAACGAACTACTGCTCGGCTTCCTGGCCGACTTACACGAAGGGGCGGCATGAGCGGCGAACTCGAGGGCAAGGTTGCGGTCGTCACGGGCGGCGCATCCGGGCTCGGCGAAGGTCTGGTGCGAAGGTTCTGCGCCGAGGGCGCGAAGGTTGTCGTCGGCGACATCGACCGCGAGGGCGGCGCCCAACTCGTCGCCGACCTCGGCGATTCCATCCGCTTCGTCGAAACCGATGTGGCCGAGATCGATCAGGTGACCCGGTTGGTGACGACGGCGGTCGAGGAGTTCGACGGCCTGCACGTGATGGTCAACAACGCGGGCGTGTCGGGCAAGATGTTCCCCAAGTTCCTCGACGACGACCTGGCCGATTTTCATCAGGTGATGGCGATCAATGTGCTTGCCGTCATGGCCGGTACACGCGACGCGGCCCGGCACATGTCGAAACACGGTGGCGGGTCCATCATCAACCTCACCTCGATCGGTGGCATCCAGGCCGGCGGCGGGGTGATGACATACCGGGCGTCCAAGGCGGCCGTCATCCAGTTCACCAAGTCGGCGGCGATCGACCTGGCGCACCACGAGATCCGTGTGAACGCCCTCGCGCCGGGCAACATCCGGACCGCGATCGTGCGCAAGTCCGCCACGGGGGAGGACCTCAAGCGCCTCGAGGAGTTCGAGGCCAAGATTCGCGAACAGATGCGCAACGACCGACCCCTGAAGCGCGAGGGCACGGTCGACGACGTGGCCGAGGCCGCGCTGTACCTCGCCGGTGACCGATCGCGGTACGTCACCGGAACGGTGCTGCCCATCGACGGCGGGACCAGCGCAGGCAAGGTGATCGTTCGCAAACCGAAGCCGTGACAACTTTAAATCAGTCACTTGACTTAAGAACGCGGGCGCGGTTGACTGTGACGGTGACCACTGCCAGAAGCGTGCGCACCGAACGGGCCAGCACGACGCGCGAAGCGATCCTGGCCGCCGCCGAGCGATTGTTCGCCGAACACGGTGTGTACGCCGTGTCGAACCGCCAGGTCAGCGAGGCGGCGGGGCAGGGCAACAACGCCGCGGTGGGCTACCACTTCGGCACGAAGGCGGATCTGGTGCGGGCGATCGAGCAGAAGCACCGCGTCTCGACCGAACGCCTGCTGTCGCGGATGGTCGGCGAGATCGGCGAGTCGACGGATCTGCGGGACTGGGTCGCCTGCCTGGTGCGCTCGCTCACCGAACACCTGGCCCAGATCGGGACCCCGACCTGGTACGCGCGCTTCGCCGCACAGGCACTGGCCGATCCGGAGTACCACAAGATCGTGGTCAAGGGAGCGCTCGAGTCGCCGTCGGTGCAACTCGTCGTCGAGGGCATCACCCGATGCCTGCCCGACCTGCCGCCCGCGGTGGTCACCGAACGCAACATCATGGCCCGCAACCTGATGATGCACACCTGCGCCGACTTCGAGCGCGCCTTCGCAGAGGGTGCCGACATGCCGCGCACCACATGGGATTCCGCGGCATCCGGGCTCATCGACGCGATCGTCGGGCTGTGGCAGGCGCCGATCACGGAGCACCCGGCACCATGAAACTGACCGTCGACCAAGACAAGTGCGTGTCGTCCGGGCAGTGCGTGCTCAACGCATCCGACATCTTCGACCAGCGCGACGACGACGGTGTCGTGGTGCTGCTCAACGACAGTCCGGCGGACGACCAGGCCGACGATGCCCGCAAGGCCGCCGCAGCCTGCCCCGCACTCGCCATCCACATCGAGGAATGAGAAAGACTGCATGTCCGAAACCTTGACCGGAACACCCGACGTGTCCGCGGATATCCCCGAATACCCGATGGAACGCGACACGCGCTGCCCGTTCGCCCCACCGCCGCAGATGCTCAAGATGGGTGAGGTGAAACCGCTGTCGCGGGTACGGATCTGGGATGGGAGCACCCCGTGGCTGATCACCGGCCACGCGGTGGCCCGCGAGTTGTTTGCCGACTCCCGGGTGAGCGTCGACGACCGGATCCAAGGCTTCCCGCACTGGAACGAGCACATGCTGTCCACGGTGTACAAGCGGCCGCGCTCGGTCTTCACCTCCGACGCCGAGGAGCACACCCGGTTCCGCCGGATGCTGTCCAAGCCGTTCACCTTCAAGCGGGTCGAGGGTCTGCGGCCCGCCATCCAAGAGGTGACCGACGAGTGCATCGACAACATCCTCGCCGGTCCGCAGCCCGCCGACATCGTCAGCAAGCTGGCACTGCCGGTGCCCACAAGGGTCATCAGCGAAATGCTCGGCGTGCCTTACGAAGACCACGAGTTCTTCCAGCACCACGCCAATGTCGGCCTGGCGCGCTACGCCTCGGCCGAGGACGGGCAGAAGGGTGCGATGAGCCTGGCGAAGTACCTGAGCGACCTCGTCAAGACCAAGATGGAGAACCCGTCGGAAGACGCGGTCTCCGACCTCGCCGAGCGAGTGAACGCAGGGGAGATCAGCGTCAAGGAGGCCGCACAGTTGGGCACCGGCCTGCTCATCGCCGGCCACGAGACCACCGCCAACATGATCGGCATCGGCGTGCTCGCGCTGCTCGAGAACCCCGAACAAGCAGCGCAGCTGCGCGATTCGGATGATCCCAAGTTCATCGCCAACGCGGTCGAGGAGCTGATGCGCTACCTGTCGATCATCCAGAACGGCCAGCGCCGCGTCGCGATCGAGGACATCGAGATCGCCGGTGAGACCATCCGCGCGGGCGAGGGCATCATCCTCGACCTGGCGCCTGCAAACTGGGATGCCACCGCTTATCCCGAACCCGACAAGCTCGACCTGGGCCGCGATGCCGGCCAGCAGCTCGGCTTCGGCTACGGCAGGCATCAATGCGTCGGCCAGCAGCTCGCCCGCGCCGAACTGCAGATCGTGTTCCACACGTTGCTACGGCGCATACCGACGCTGAAGCTGGCCGTGCCGTTCGAGGATGTGCCCTTCAAGCATGATCGCCTCGCCTACGGCGTCTACGAACTTCCGGTGACCTGGTAGCCAGGTCCGTCATTCAGCCCGATTGGAGTGTCAACGATGTCAGCACCAACTACCGCCACCCTGTATCCCCCCGAGGGCTTCGGCGCCCCCAAGCACCGCAAGGGCCACGCCACAGGCGATTTCGGGTTGCCCACCGGCACCGAGATCTTCTCCGCCGACAATCACATCTCGGTGGCCGACGACATCTTCTACGACCGCTTCCCCGAGGAACTCAAGGGCGCCGCGCCACGCATCTGGTACGAGGACGGCGCCTACATGGTCGGCATGAAGGGCAAGGCCTGGACCGGCGGCGACTTCGGCCGGGTCCTGATGCAGTACGACGACCTCGCCGGTGCGGCGTCGAACAACATCGAGGCCCGCGTCCGTGAGCTCAAAGAGGACGGCATCGACAAGGAGCTGGCCTTCCCGAACGCGGTGCTGGCGTTGTTCCACTATCCGGACAAGGCGCTGCGCGAGCGCGTTTTCCGGATCTACAACGAGCACATCGCCGATCTGCAGGAACGCAGCAAGGGTCATTTCTACGGCGTCGGGCTGATCAACTGGTGGGATCCCAAGGGCACCAGGAGCACGCTGGAGGAACTGAAGTCGCTGGGGCTGCGGACGTTCCTGCTGCCGCTCAATCCCGGTAAGGACGACGACGGCAACATCTACGACTACGGCAGCACCGACATGGACGCGGTGTGGGACGAGATCGAGGCCGCGGGGGTGCCGGTCAGCCACCACATCGGTGAAACACCGCCCAAGACGCCGTGCCAGCACAACAGCGTCGTGGTCGGGATGATGGTCAACGTCGACTCGTTCCGCGAGCAGTTCGCCAAGTACGTGTTCTCCGGCATCCTCGACCGTCATCCATCGCTGAAGATCGGCTGGTTCGAGGGCGGTATCGCCTGGGTGCCAACGGCTTTACAGGATGCCGAGCATATGCTCGCGTCGTACCGGCACATGTTCAACCACCAGCTCGAGCATCCGGTCCGGCACTACTGGGACAACCACATGTGCGCGTCGTTCATGGTCGACCCGCTCGGCCTGGAGCTCATCGACAAGATCGGCGTCGACAACGTGATGTGGTCGTCGGACTACCCGCACAACGAATCCACCTTCGGATACTCGGAGAAGTCGCTGAAGACGGTCGTCGACGCGGTCGGACCCGAGAACGCGGTGAAGATCGTCAGCACCAACATCAAGAACTTCCTGGGGATCTCGTGACCACATTCGCTCCGCAATCGACGTCGATCGACATTCCGGAGGTTCCCGACCTCGCCCGGATGTACCGGGAATGCGGTGTGCGGCTGCGCGACTCGATGAAGGACAAGGGTGTCGACGCACTCGTCCTGCTCGGCAACGGCAACGTCGTGTATGCGACCGGCGTCAGCTGGCCGCTGCTCGACGCCGGGCTCTCACACGTGGAACGCCCGGTCGCGATCGTGCTCGTCGACGACCCGCACCCGCACCTGTTCATGCCGTTGCGGGAGGGGTCGTCATCGCAGACCGAGGTGCCCGACGATCATGTGCACGGGCCGCTGTACCTCGAATTCGACGAGGGCGTCGAACAATTCGCCAAGGTGCTGGCCGATCTGGTTCCTGCCGGAGGCAAGATCGCGGTCGACGAGCTCACCGGCGCCATGCGCCGAGCGTCGGCAACGTTGTTCCCGTCGGGTCCTCCGTCGGACGCCGCGCAGGTCGTCGGGCCGGCCAAGCTGGTCAAGACGCCCGATCAGATCTCGTGCGTCCGAACCGCCTGCCGTATCACCGAAGAGGCGATGGTCGATGTGCAGAAGGCGCTTGCCCCCGGCGTTCGGCAGGTCGACCTTTCGGCGGCGTTCGTCCGGCGTGCGTTCGAACTCGGCGCGACGGCCAACATGCTCGAGGCCATCTGGCAGGTGATGCCCACGACGAAGACCAGCGGTTCGGTCTGGACCACCACCGGAGACTTGGCGCTGCCCTTGTTGACCACCGAACGCGAACTCGAACGCGGCGACGTGTTGTGGACCGACGTCAGCATCACCTACAAGGGATACTGCTCCGACTTCGGCCGCACCTGGCTGGTCGGCGAGGAACCGGACGACCGTCAGCAGGCGCAGTACGAGAAGTGGCGGGAAATCCTGTCGGCCGTGCTGTCGGTCACCAAGGCCGGCGCCACGAGCGGTGACCTGGCCCGCGCCGGGATCGCCGCCAACGGCGGCGCCAAGCCGTGGCTACCGCACTTCTACCTCGGTCACGGCATCGGCACCAACGCCGCCGAAATGCCGATGATCGGAACGGATCTGGGTGAGGAATTCGACGACAACTTCGTGTTCCCGGCCGGGATGCTGCTCGTGCTCGAACCCGTGGTGTGGGCGGACGGCACCGGTGGCTATCGAAGCGAGGAGATCGTGGTCATCACCGACGACGGTTATCAGTCCATCACCGATTACCCCTACGCCCCCTACGGACGGAACTGAACTGAATGGCACTCGAGATTCTGCCTGACGCAGCCGATCTGCGGCGCGGTCGCCGTGAGCGCGCGCTGGCCCAGATGGAAGAACGCGGCATCGACATCCTGGTGCTGGGCCGGCAGGCCAATGTGCGCTATGTGACCGGTGCCCCGCAGTTGTGGGTGGCGGGCACCCGGCCGTTCGGACCGATCTGCGAGGTAGTCCGCTCGACGGGCGAGATTCACCTCAACAGCACCTGGGACGAGGGCATCCCCGACGAGATCCCCCACGACCACCTCTACGGGCTGGCGTGGAATCCGATGACACTCGTCGAGGTGCTCAAGGCGCTGCCCGGGGCCGCCACCGCCAAACGGGTGGGAACCGATTCGCTGACACCGACATTCGCGCAACTGCTGCCGATGGCGTTTCCCAACGCCGAACTCGTCGACGCCGAGCCGGCGCTGCGGGCGGCACGGCGGATCAAGACGCCCGACGAGATCGCGGTGCTCCGCGGTGCGCTCAGCGTGGCCGAAGCGGCGCTGGACGCCGCACGAGCCGAGTTGGCGGCCGGAACGACCGAGAAGTCGCTGACCGGTGCGCTGATGGAGGCGATGGCCGCCGGCGGGGTCACCACGCCCGCCACCCAGGACGGCGCCTGGGTGACCAGCAAGGAACACCCGTGGCGGCGTGCCCGCAGCGACGGCCGTATCGAAGACGGCGATCTGGTGGCGTTCTCTGCCGGTGCCTTGGCCGACGGCTACGTCGGCGAAGTCGGCCGCACATGGCCCGTCGGTGAGGTGGAAGGATCGGCGGTCCCGCGGCTTTATGATCGCTGGAACCGACTGTGGGACAACCTGTTGGACGCGTGCCGGCCGGGTCGGCCTGCGAGCGGGCTGCTGACCGCCTACGAGGCGGCCGGCGAGCCGCTACCGTCGATGCCTGTCGCCCACGGCCTCGGCCTGGGCTACGACTCGCCCGTCGTGACCCCGGCCCTGCGGTCCACCATCGCCGACGAACTGCTCGAACCCGGCATGGTGCTCGCGGTCAGCGGCTACGTCTGGCAGCAGGGGGTGGGGGCGGTCTTCAGCCGCGATGCCGTGCACGTCACCGCCGACGGGGCCGAGGTGCTGACCTCCAGCCCGCTCTGGAGTGGTGCGGGCGTCGGAATCGGTTGACGCGACATGTCGGATTCCGGGAGTCGGCCCGCCCCTGAGGAGATCGTCCTCTACGAGAAGGACCCGGCGACCAAGATCGCGACCATCACGTTCAACCGGCCGGAGTACCTGAACGCACCGACGTCGGCTGCGCGGTTGCGCTACGCCGACCTGCTGCGCGGCGCCACCGTCGACGACGACGTGAAGGTCGTGGTGATCCGCGGTGTCGGGGAGAACCTCGGCAGCGGCGCAGACCTGCCGGAGTTCATGGACGGTGACGACGACGCGCGGCTGGCCGAGCTGCGGGTGGACGATCCGAGCGTCGTCTATCCCCCGAAAGGGTCGTTCCGGCACGGCGCGACGATGGGGCAGTGGTACGCCAACGTCGCGGCGGGCAACCGAGCGTTGCAGGAACTCAAGAAGATCAGCATCGTCGAGGCCAAGGGATACTGCTACGGCTGGCACTTCTACCAGTGCGCGGACGCGGACCTGGTGATCTCCAGCGACGACGCGTTGTTCGGTCATCCGTCGTTCCGGTACTTCGGCTGGGGACCGCGGATGTGGACGTGGGTGATGACCATGGGGCTGCGGCCATTCCAGGAGATGGTGTACACCGGTCGCCCGTTCACCGCCTCGGAGATGAAGGAGTGCAACTTTCTCAACAGGGTGGTGCCGCGCGACCAGCTCGAGGCCGAGGTCGCCAAGTACGCCCACGCGTGCGCACGGAACCGGCCGGTGGACAGCGTCTTTCAGCAGAAAGTGTTCTTCGAGGTGGTCAAGCAGTTCCAAGGCGAATACCTCGGCAGCCTGCTGTCGGCGATGTTCGAGTCGATGGGCGGCGCGGCGCGACCCGACGGCGACGACTTCATGCTCGCCGACGCGATCGATGTGGGCCTCGCCGACGCGGTCAACGACAACGATGACAAGTTCCCGCCGGAGTTCCGGTTGAGCAAGACGAACCGCAGGAAGAAGGACTAGTGCCGGCGCTGGACGACCTCACCATCGTTGACCTGTCGAGCGGCATCGCCGGAGGCTACGCCACCAAATTGCTCGCCGACGCTGGCGCCACGGTGGTCAAAGTCGAGTCACCGCAGGGTGATCCGCTGCGCGTGTGGTCGGCGTCCGGCACCCCCATAGAACCCGGCAGCGACGGAGCGTTGTTCAGTTTTCTGGCCTGCTCGAAACACAGCGTCGTGGTCGACCCGGGCGATGCCGGCGACCTGGCCTTGCTGCGCGCGCTGCTGCGGTCGGCCGACGCGGTGGTGTGGTCGCGCGGTTCTGAGGTGGCCGAACTCGACGAGTTCGCGCCCGCGGCGATCGCCGACGCGTACGGCCATCTGACCGTCACCGCGATCACCCCGTTCGGGCTCGAGGGCCCGTGGGCCGACAGACCCGCCACCGAGTTCACGTTGCAGGCGTGGTCGGGCGGCATGATCGGCCTGGGCAGGGGCGCACAGGACCGCGCTCCGGTCTACGTCGCGGGCCAGATCGGGGAATGGCTTGCGGGCGCGTACGCGGCGGTGGGCACAACGGCGGCGTCCGGCCTGGTGGACGTCTCGATCCTGGAAGCCCAGATACTGTGCCTCACTTACTATTCGGTATCGTTCAACGACGCGCTGGGGCGGCCCTTCCGTGACCGCCGCCGGCTGACCGTCCCCGGGGTGGCGTCCGCGGCCGACGGTCTGGTCGCGTTGGGATGCGGCACCGCACAACAGTGGTTCGACCTGTGCGCGATGGTCGGCCACGAGGAGTGGATCGACGAGGGCGGCGACCTGTCGATCACAGAACAGGCCAACACCCACGCCGAGCAGATCTACGAGTGGGTGCGCGAGAACCGCGTCGAGGACATCCTCGAACTGTCCAGCGCCTTCCGGATTCCGAACACTCCGGTCGGAAACGGAGCCACCGTAACGGGTTTCGATCAGTTCGTGGAACGCGGCACTTTCGTCACCAACCCCCGCGACGGATTCACCCAGCCCGGCGCGCCGTACCGCACCACGCCGTCGCTCCTACGCGAGCCGCAGCCAGCACCGAGGCTGGGCGAGCACACCGAGCAATATCGTTCGCGACCGGTACACCAGGGTCGTGATTCTGCCGAGATCGCGACCCTGGGGTTGGTTTCGCGAACACCGTTCGAGGGGCTACGGGTGCTCGATATGACGAGCTTCTGGGCCGGCCCGTCGTGCACCCACATGCTGGCCTTACTGGGCGCCGAGGTGATCCACATCGAATCGGCGGCGCGGCCCGATGGCACGCGGCTCATCGCCGGCGTGCCGATCACCGAGGAGCAGTGGTGGGAACGCTCGCCGATCTTCTCCGGCCTGAACACCAACAAGAAAAGCGTCACGCTCGACATCCGGACGGAGCGCGGCGTCGAACTGCTGCGCCGGCTGATCACGACCTGCGACGTCGTCGTCGAGAACTACACCCCGCGCGTGCTCGACCAGATCGGTCTGGACTTCGATGCCGTGCACCGGCTGCGCCCCGACGCGATCGTGATGCGCATGCCGGGCTTCGGGCTCGACGGGCCGTGGCGCGACAAGCCGGCGTTCGCCTACGTGATCGAGGACTGTTCCGGAATCACCTGGCTGACCGGCCATCCCGATCAGAATCCGGTCGAGCCGTACTCTGTCGGCGACCCCAACGCCGGTGTGCACGGCCTCAACGCTCTGCTACTCGCGCTGGCGCACCGGCGACGGACGGGGCAGGGAGTACGGATCGAGGCCGCGATGGTCGACGCCGCGCTCAACGTCGCCGCCGAGCAGGTCATCGAATACTCGGCGTACGGAAACCTGCTGCAGCGGCAGGGGAATCGCGGACCGACCGCGGCGCCGCAGAACCTGTACCGCACCGGCGAACTCGACGAATTCGGCCGCCCCGACGACTGGGTCGCCATCGCGGTGGCCAGCGACGAGCAGTGGGCGGGCCTGGTCGACGCACTCGGGCGACCGGCATGGGCCACCGACGAGATGGCCACGGTCGACCGGCGGCGCCGCCACCACGACACCATCGACGAGCAGCTGAGCGCCTGGTGCGCCGGGCGCACCGGAGACGAGATCGTCGAAACACTCTGGGCGGCAGGTGTTCCGGTGGCCAAGGTGATGCAACCGCACCGTGTGGGCGACCTTCCGCAGCTGGTGTACCGCGGCTTCTACGAGGAGGTCGACCATCCGGTCAACCCGCCGGCGCGGCACAGCACGCTGCCGATGCGCCTCGCGTCGGTGCGCAGCTTCCACCACAGCCCCGCACCGCTGCTGGGACAGCACAACCGCGAGGTCCTCACCGGTCTCGGGCTCAGCGAGGACGAGATCGCGGAACTGGAGGAGCAGGGGGTCATCGGATCGGCGCCAGCGGGTCTGACCATTCGCACGACCAAAACTGGTTGACTCGACCAATGGCCATCGATCCATCAGACATCCTGCTGACGGGCCGCGTCGCTGTCGTGACAGGTGGTGGCGCGGGCATCGGCAAGGGGATCGCCGAGGGGCTGGCGGCATTCGGGGCCTCCGTCGCGATCTGGGAGCGCGACCCCGACACCTGCGCCGCAACCGCCGAAAGTATCGGCGCGCTGGGTCTCGTCACCGATGTACGCGACAGTGCGCAGGTCGACGCCGCGCTGGCCACCACCGTCGGCGCACTCGGAGAGGTATCGATCCTGGTCAACAACGCCGGCGGCGTGTTCAACTCGCCGATGCTCGAGACGACGGAGAACGGCTGGGATGCGCTGTACAAAGCCAACCTCCGTCACGTCCTGTTGTGCACCCAACGCGTCGCGCGCCGGCTCGTCGAGGCGGGCAGTCCCGGCAGCGTCATCAACGTGACCTCGATCGAAGGTGTGCGGGCCGCGCCCGGATACGCCGCCTACGCCGCGGCCAAGGCAGGCGTCATCAATTACACCCAGACCGCCGCGTTCGAGCTTTCACCGCACGGCATCCGCGTCAACGCGCTCGCGCCGGACCTCACGCTGACGGAGGGGCTGATGCAGATCTCCGGCGGCGCACTGCAACCCGACGTCGCGCCCGGCATACCGATGGGCAGGCCCGGCCATGTCGACGAGATCGCCGGTGCCGCAGTGTTTCTCGCCTCCGATATGGCCAGCTACATCACCGGCCAGACCATCCACGTCGACGGCGGGACCCACGCGGCGGGCGGCTGGTATCACCATCCGCAGACGGGCAGGCCGACACTCGGCCCTCCGGGATGATTTCGGTGCACTGCCGGTCGCTCAGCGACTGATAATGCACCGAAATCGCCCCCGGGGGTCAGTGGGTCCAGCCGCCGGCGGACTGGTCCTCGAATGTGCGGTCGATGCGCTCGAAGCGGCGGCGAATCGAGCCGCGGGCCGCGCTGTGCGGTAGCACGTAGAGCCGGTTGGCTTCGATCGCGTCGGCGGTCAAGCGGGCGACCTCGTCGACATTGAGCACGGAGTCGTCGCTCGGATTCGACGCCAACTGCTGAACCGAGTCCGCGCCCGACGCGGTGGCTGGACCGTAGTCCTCACTGCGCACGCGTTCGGTGTTGGCCAGCAGATTGGTGTCGACGATCATCGGGCACAACACCGTCACACCGATGCCGTTGGCGCGCACCTCGCGCGACAGCGTCTCCGCGAGCGCGACAACGCCGTACTTGGCGACGCAGTAGGGGCCGAGCCCGACGTTGGGGATCAGCCCGGCGAACGACGATGTGAACGCGATGTGGCTGTCGGCTTCCTGCGCGAGCAGCCGCGGCAGGAATGCCTCGACACCGTGGATCGGTCCCCACAGGTCGACGTCGATGACGAACCGCCAGTCGTCATGGCTGGTCTGCGCGATCGGGCCGGCGTAGGCGATACCGGCATTGTTGAAGACCAGGTGCACGTCGCCGAACACGCCGAATGCCTCGTCGGCCAACCGGTTGACGTCGTCTAGCTTGCGCACGTCGCACACCACGCCGTGGGCGTCGACGCCGTCGCCGCGCAGATCGGCCACCGCGCGGTCGAGCGCCGCCGAGTCGATGTCGCTGAGCATGATGCGCGCCCCGCGCCGGGCGAACTCCTGTGCGGCGGCGAACCCGATGCCGCTCGCGCCGCCGGTGATCACCGCGGCGCGTCCGTTGAACGTCTCCACCCGCCGAAGACTAGGCGGTCAGGACAGTTCGCGGGGTTGATCCCACGTGGGCTCGCCGAGTCGGGCGCGGATCGCGGCCCACGGATCCGCGTACTTGCCGGGGGTGTTGCGGTATGCGCCGCGGCGTTCGAGGATCGCGCGCAGCAGCGGTGCGAGCGGGGTCAGCAAGCGCATCAGGTAGCGCGTCCAGCCCGCGTTCTTGGCGGCTTCGGCTTGCATGTCGGGCCACGAGTAGTGCTGGAACTGCAACGCCTCCTGCGCCCGAGCGGTGTCCATCCAGTCGGTGACGAACCACGCGTCGTCGCGGTTCGGGTCGCCGGGCCTGCCAGGCGGCAGCACCCCGGGAAGGCCGCGGGCCGCCGCCAGCGCCACGCCAACCTCACCCTGACGGATTCGGTGCGAGTCATCGCCGGCGATCAGCAGGATCTCCCCGACGACATCGGCCGTGGTGGCGGCGGCGAACGCCCAGGCGACGTCGCGGACGTCGACGCTGTGTAGGCGGCCGTCCGTCGGCAGCAGGCTCTCGAAGTACAGCGCGTCGGCGCTCAGCGGCATCGCGTTGGGGTCGGTGCTCAACACACCACCCAGCCGCAGCACGACCCACGGTAGCTTCGATGCCCGCACGATCGACTCGGCCTCCGCCTTGGTGCCGCTGTATAGATCGCACGGCCGCATCGGATCGTCCGCGCGCACGGGCGCGGCGGCCGTGTGCGGATTGCGGGCACCGTAAACCGCATTGCTCGACGCCTGGATGAAGCGCGGGGGAGTCGGCTGTTGTTCGGCGATGCGCACCAGCGTGGCGGTGGCTTCCACGTTGACGCGCCGCGCCAGCTTCGGATTCTTGTAGATCGGTGGCGGGATCACGGCGGCCAGATGGATGATCGCCTCGGGCGCGACGTCCGAGACCAGCCCCTGCACGGATGCCTCGTCGGTCAAGTCGGTCCACCGCACGGTGACGCCCCGCGGCAGCTTCGACTGTGCTTTCCTGTTGGCCGGGGTGTCCAGGTCGGCCACGACGACCGTGCGTCCGAGTTCGGCCAGCCTGCGCACAGTGGCCGAACCGACGAGCCCGAAGCCGCCGGTCACCAGCACCGTCCCCGTCATTACGCCTCCCACCTGCGAATATGACATTCTCTTTTTACGAAAGTAGCATATTCACGTGGCGGGGAGGGCGGGCGCGGGTATGACAGATGCGGCATGAGTAGCAACGGGGCGCAGAAGCCGGAAGTCGCAAAGTGGGACCCCGAGTTCACCCGGGGGATCGTCAACAGGGTCGGCCCACTCATCAAGCGGTACTTCCGCGCTGAAGTGCGCGACCTGGATGCCATGCCGCCCGCCGGGGGAGCGCTGCTGGTGTCCAACCACTCCGGCGGGATGCTCACTCCCGATGTCCTCGTCTTCGCGCCGGCCTTCTACGCGAAGTTCGGCTTCGACCGTCCCGTGTACACGCTTGGACACGACGCGATATTCGTCGGGCCCGTCGGCACGCTACTGCGTCGCGCCGGGGTGATCGGCGCCAACCGGGAGAACGCGGCCAAGGCGCTGCGCGAGGGTGCGGTCGTGCTGGTCTTTCCGGGCGGTGACTACGACTCTTATCGGCCGACGTTCAGCGAGAACGTCATCGACTTCGCCGGCCGTACGGGCTACGTCCGGACCGCGATCGAGGCCGGTGTCCCGATCGTGCCGATGGTTTCGGTCGGCGCTCAGGAGACGCAGCTGTTTCTCGCGCGGGGCGACTCGATCGCCCGGCGCATCGGCCTCAAGCGGCTGCGCGCCGAGATCCTGCCGATCAGCGTCGGATTCCCGTTCGGGGTGTCGGTGTTCTTCCCGCCGAACCTTCCGTTGCCCGCCAAGATCACCACGCGGGTGTTGCCGCCGATTGATGTTCTCGAGCAGTTCGGGGGGGACCCGGACGTGAAGGAGGTCGACGAGCACGTGCGCTCGGTGATGCAGGCCGCGCTCGACGAGCTGGCCGCCGAACGCCGATTCCCCGTGTTGGGCTGAGAGATGGCCGACGTTGTGGGACTCGTGCAGACGCTGTGGCGGGCGGGCCTGATCGCTCCACTGCGCCCCGACAAATACCTGCGGATGGGTGCGGCGATGCGCCGCGTGGGCATGACGGCGACGGTCGGTTTCGCCGCGGCCGCGCAGCGCTGCCCCGACCGTCCCGGGCTCGTCGACGAGCGCGGCACCCTGACCTGGAAGCAGATCGACGACCGCTGCGACGCCGTGGCCACCGGTCTGCAGAACCTGCCGGCCGGCACGCCGAAAACCGTTGCGGTGATGTGCCGCAACCACCGCGGTTTCATCGAGTCGCTGGTGGCGTCGAATCGCATCGGCGCCGATGTGCTCCTGCTCAACACCTCGTTCGCGGGCCCGGCGCTTGCCGAGGTGGTCGATCGCGAAGGCGCCGACGTCGTCATCTACGACGAGGAGTTCTCCGAGATCGTCGAACGGGCCATGGCCGACAAACCCGCCGCCACGCGCATTCTCGCCTGGACCGACGAAGCCGCCGACGGTGTGACGCTCGATCGGCTCATCGAGTCCAACCTCGGCAAGCGGCCCGCGGCCGCCGAACGCAAGAGCGACATCATCCTGCTGACGTCCGGCACCACCGGAACCCCG